>NZ_JBEXKG010000256.1:0-7110 GCF_040609555.1 Streptomyces sp. NPDC004658 | reverse complement strand
GTCCGCGCGTCGGCCGCCGCGTCCAGCTCGCCCGGATCGGTGCCGAGGACGGCCGCCGCCGCGAGTGCCGCCGTGACCAGCCCGGAGGTGTGCAGCCGGCCCCGGCAGAACTCCTCCAGGCTCGGTGCGTCGGTGATGCGGCCCGCCTTGACGGCGGCCTCGGCCCCGCCGGAGTGGGCGTGCCCTCCGGCGGGGAAGCGGCCGTCGGCCAGGACGAGCAGTGCTGCCCTGGACACTAGAAGAGGAAGTAGCGCTGGGCCATGGGCAGTTCCTCGGCCGGAGCGGCCTCGACGAGTTCGCCGTCGATGTGCACGGCGAAGCTGTCGGGGTCGATCCGGACGTCCGGCCGGGCGTCGTTCTCGCGCATGTCGGCCTTGGTGACCGCGCGCGTGGACTCGATCGCCACGAACCGTTTGCCGAGCCCCAGCCGTTCCGGCAGTCCGCCCTCGAGCGCCAGGTCCGCGACGAAGTTGACGGAGTTGGCGGCGGGCGCCCGGCCGATGGCGCCGTACATCGGGCGGGGCAGGATCGGCTGCGGGGTGGGAATGGAGGCGTTGGCGTCGCCCATCTGCGCGTAGGCGATCTGTCCGCCCTTGAGGACGAGGAGCGGCTTGACCCCGAAGAACGCGGGCTCCCACAGCACCAGGTCGGCGAGCTTGCCGGTCTCGACGGAGCCGATCTCGGCGGCGAGGCCCTGGGCGAGCGCGGGGTTGATCGTGTACTTGGCGACATAACGCCGGACGCGGTGGTTGTCCGCGCGGCCGTCGCCCGGCAGGGCCCCGCGCCGGCGCTTCATGACGTGGGCCGTCTGCCAGGTGCGCAGGATCACCTCGCCCACCCGCCCCATCGCCTGGGAGTCGGAGGAGATGATCGAGATCGCGCCGAGGTCGTGGAGGATGTCCTCCGCGCCGATGGTGGAGGGGCGGATCCGGGACTCGGCGAACGCCAGGTCCTCGGGGACGGCCGGGTTCAGGTGGTGGCACACCATCAGCATGTCGAGGTGTTCCTCGGTCGTGTTGACGGTGAAGGGCCGGGTCGGGTTGGTCGAGCTGGGCAGGACGTTCGGCTGCGAGACGACCGTCATGATGTCCGGGGCGTGGCCGCCGCCGGCGCCCTCCGTGTGGTACGAGTGGATGCCCCGGCCCGCGATCGCGGCGAGGGTGTCGCCGACGAACCCCGCTTCGTTCAGGGTGTCGGTGTGGATGGCGACCTGGATGCCGGTGCGGTCGGCGACCGTGAGCGCCGCGTCGATGACGGCGGGCGTGGAACCCCAGTCCTCGTGGAGTTTGAGGCCGACGGCGCCGCCGCGGATCTGGGAGAGCATCGCCTCGTGGCTGACGGTGTTGCCCTTGCCGAGGAAGCCGACGTTGACGGGGTAGGCCTCCATCGCCTCCAGCATCCGGGCCAGGTGCCAGGGGCCGGGCGTGACCGTGGTGGCCTTGGAGCCCTCGGCGGGTCCGGTGCCGCCGCCGACCAGGGTGGTGACGCCGGAGGCCAGCGCCTCGTCGGCCACCTGCGGGCAGATGAAGTGGACGTGGGCGTCGATGGCGCCGGCGGTCAGGATGCGCCCGTTGCCCGCGATGATCTCGGTCTCGGGGCCGATGACGAGGTCGGGGTGGACCCCGTCCATGGTGTCCGGGTTGCCGGCCTTGCCGAGGGCGGTGATCCGGCCGTCGCGGATGCCGACGTCGGCCTTGACGACGCCCCAGTGGTCGACGACGACGGCACCGGTGATCACGGTGTCGGGGGTGCCCTCGGCGCGGGTGGCGCGGGACTGGCCCATGGACTCGCGGATGACCTTGCCGCCGCCGAAGACCGCCTCGTCGCCGGAACGCCCGGGGCCGCCGGAGCGGTCCTCCTCGATCTCGACGAGCAGGTCGGTGTCGGCGAGCCGGATGCGGTCGCCGGTGGTGGGGCCGAACAGGTCGGCGTAGGCGGCGCGGGAGATGTCAGGCATCGAGGGCACCCCCGGTCTCCCCGCGCAGTCCGGGGACGATCCGGGCGCCGGTCAGGGGCACGAGCTCGACCTCCACGGGGATGCCGGGCTCGAAGCGGACGGCGGTGCCGGCGGCGACGTTCAGCCGCTTGCCGCGGGCGGCGGCGCGGTCGAACTCCAGGCCGGGGTTGGCCTCGGCGAAGTGGTAGTGGGAGCCGACCTGGACCGGCCGGTCGGCGGCGTTGAGGACGGTCAGCCGGGTGACCTCGCGGCCCGCGTTGCAGACGACGGGGCCGTCCGCGAACAGGATCTCTCCGGGAATCATCGCGGCCCCCTCAGACGATGGGCTCGTGGACGGTGACGAGCTTGGTGCCGTCCGGGAAGGTGGCCTCGACCTGGACGTCATGGATCATCTCGGCGACCCCGTCCATGACGTCGTCCCTGGTGAGGATCTTGCGGCCGGAGGACATCAGCTCGGCGACGGTGCGGCCGTCCCGGGCGCCCTCCAGGATGTGCGACGTGATCAGGGCGACCGCTTCCGGGTGGTTGAGCTTCAGCCCGCGCGCCCTGCGCTTCTCGGCCACGTCGGCCGCCACATGGATCAGCAGCCTCTCTTGCTCGTGCGGGGTCAGTTGCACGTCCCACCTCACAGTCCTTGCTCCGGACCGTGCGGGGTCCGGTTGCCGCAGCCACCGCGACGGGGACAGGTGTAACACACGGACAAATCCCCGGATCTTCATCAATCCGGGCAGAGAAACCCCTGGTGGCGTGGATCGGCAGGCTAGAGCGCCGGAGTTTCAACGACGTTAACCAGACCTTGATCGGCGCATGACCGGCCGATGGGTTCCCGCAGGGACGGGCGGTTCAGGAGGCGCCCGGCCTCCGGTGCTCCGCCGCGATCCCGAAGCGCCGCTGATCGCGGGATACGGGACCGGTCTCGTGGACCCGCGAGACCGAGCTGATAACCTGCTCCCCGGCCTGCTCGTCCAGATCGTCCAGCGCCTCCAGCCGCTCCAGGTCGGCGGCCGAGACCAGCGCGACCAGCGGCTTGCCGTGCCGGGTCACGACGACGCGCTCACCGCCGTAGACCACGCGGTTGATCAGGTCGGCGAGCTCAGCCCTGGCTTGCGTCACCGGAATCTCGTAGGCCATACCACCAGCTTACGGGGCGCCCCCGCGGGACCTACTTCTTCGGCAGGAGCAGATCGGTGCTCCAGTCCTCACCGAAGCGCGTGACGTGGCCCTCGTCCGTGGTCGCGCCGGCATTGAGGCTGTACTTGCCTTCGAGCGGGAGCTTCTCCCCGGGAGTCGCGGACTGCAGGACGTCGCAGAGGTCACCGACCGTGGCCACGCGGGTGTCCTTGACCGCGGTGATCACGTCGCCGAACTCCAGGTCGGCCTTGGCCGCCTCCGAGTTGGTCGCCACGTCCTCCACGAACAGCCCGCTGGTGCCGTCCTTCACCAACCGCTCCTGCGTGTCGGCCACCAGCTGCTCCGCCTTGGGATCCTCCTGGTAGGTGCGGGCGAGGTCCGGGTCGTCCAGGGAGCCGAGCAGCCAACCGGGGTCGTTGTGCCTGTCACCGGAGGCCAGCCCGTCCAGCAGCGGGCGCACGTGGTCGCTGCTGATCGAGTAGTACTGCCCCTCGGCCTCGGGGTTCCCGAGGGTGTTCACACCGATCACCTTGCCGTCGGCGTCGAGGAGCGGCCCTCCGGAGCTCCCGTGGTTGATCGTGGCGGAGTGCTGGATCGTGTCCGCGTAGTGGGGCAGGGAGGGCGAGGGATCCGCCGGCACGTTCGGCGACTGGACGCTGCCCGCGGTGTAGACGGGCTTCTGCGCCTCCACGTCCTTCTCGAAGGACGCCGGGTAGCCGATGGCCGTGACGGCGTCGGCGGCCTTGACGTCGCGGCTGTCGGCGAACTCCAACGCCTTGAGGTCCTCCTGTGGCGCGCTGAACTGCAGGACGGCGACGTCCTCGCACGGATCGATGCCCAGGATCCGGACGGCCACCTCCCCCTTGTCCTGGACGACGGCCTTCAGGGCGCTCTCGCCCGCGACGACATGCGCGTTGGTGACGATGAGCCCCTTGTCGGCGTCGTAGATGAAGCCACTTCCCGCCCTGACCTCGCCCACCACGTGGACGGTGCCCGGCGCGGCCTCCTCGAAGATGTCCTGCGGCGAAGCGTCCGCCGGGGCCGCGTTCGCCACCGTTCCACCCATGACCAATGACGCGACCGCTGTTCCGACGAGCGCGGCTCTGACTTTCGCACCCACGGCGTGGAGCCTTCCGACGACGGGCGGCACCCACCGGGACCAGCCCGGAAATGATCGCTTACACCTCCAGCTTAGGCGCGCAACCCCGCGCTGTCCTGATGAACCGTTACCGCACCGGACCCTCGGCATCCACCCCCGCCTTCTGTACGTGCTGTACATTTTTTACAGAGAGCTCGCCGAAGGCGGCTCCGCCGTGAGGAGGGGTATGCCCATGTCCCGACCGTCCGCCCGCCATGTCCTGCCCGAGTTCACCGAGCGCACCGGGAGCGCCGTACGCACCCTCGATCCGTACGCCAAGTTGTTCGAGGACCGGATCGTCTTCCTCGGCACACCGATCGACAACGCGGCGGCGAACGACGTGACGGCGCAGTTCATGTACCTCGAACACGCGGCCCCGGACCGGGACATCACGCTGTACGTCAACTCGCCCGGCGGCTCCCTCGACGCCATGGCGGCCATCTACGACGTGATGCGGTACGTCGGCTGCGACGTGGCGACCTACTGCCTGGGACAGGCCTCCGCGTCGGCCGCGGTACTGCTCGCGGCCGGCACCCCCGGCAAGAGGTTCACGCTGCCCGGCGCCCGCATGGTGATCCGGCAGCCCGCGCTGCCCGAGCCGGTGCGCGGACAGCCCAGCGACCTGCTCATCCAGGCGGAGGAGTTGACCCGGATCCGCGCGACGCTCGCGGAGATGCTCGCGCGGCACACGGGGCGCACGGCCGGGCAGGTCCACGAGGATCTGGAGCGCGACCTGATCCTGGACGCCGCCGGGGCGGTCGCCTACGGTCTGGTGGACGGCATCGTGCCGAGCCGCCGGGACACGCCCGGCGCACCGGACGCGAGGTGAGCCGCGCATGCAGCCGGACCTCCCACCCCTGCCCGCGCTGACCCGGGCCGAGGGCGACCTGATCGACCGTTACCTGGAGGCGGTCGACCTGCTGGGCCGCATCAACCCGGCCCGGCCCGGGGACACCTATCAGGGGCTGCGCGCGGCCCAGGCCCTGGTGCGCAAGGCGGCAGAGCTGCGGGACGCACTCGCGCTGATGCACCAGCGGGGCGAGACGGAGCTGCACGGGGACACGCTGGCACGGGCGTTGCGGGTGCTGGACGGTGAGCGCCGGACCGCTCGCGTCACGCTCCCGCCGGACGACGTCGGCTGAGGCGGACGCCCCGTCGGCCCGGCCGGCACCGCGTGTCGACACGCGTCGTCCGCACGGGACTTGAAACGGCCCGAACGACGTACCGCCGACCGGTGTACTTCCCGATCGTTTTCCGGGCCTCCCGAGTTGCGCGGCGCGTGACCACATGAGCCGCCGGAAGACGCTTCGCCCCAGGTCGGGGGCTACGTCCGGGATCTGACGGACGCTCGAACAGAGCAGTGTCCACCCGAACGGGTGAGTGGTGAGTAACGCCACAAATCCCCGATTCCATTGGGATTTTCGGACAGACGTGAGCCAAGATCCCTGTCTGACGACAAGCCCCCGCCACCGCGGCGGGGCGATCCGGGCGGACGCCGAGTCCTGCCGCCGCCCGGATGACCGGTCGACGGAGTGGATCGGCAGGAGTGGAGGACCCAAGCAAGGCGGGTCGCCGGAACAGGTGTTCGTCCGTACGACACGGACGGGCGTCGTCTCCGGCCGACCCTTGGGGTGAAGCCGCGGCAACGCGGCCGGGCTACTTCGCCAGCCCGAATCCGACAGGTCATCCTTCACAGGCGGCTGACGAAGGGTTGCGCATGACTGCGCTCAATCGTGTCCCGTCGCTGATGGCCCGGGCCGGCACGGCCTCGGCTCTGACCCTCGCCGCCGTGGGCGGCTCCATCGCGGTGCCCGGCCTCGCCACCGACGCCTCCGCCGCGACCATGGCGACGAAAGCACTCAAGGTCGCGGCCTCGAAGAAGGGTGCCCCCTACGCGTGGGGAGCCACCGGGCCGCGCAGGTTCGACTGCTCGGGGCTGACGCTCTACTCGTACAAGAAGGCCGGCAAGAAGCTGCCGCGCACCGCCGCCCAGCAGTACAACAAGACGCACCACATCTCCGCCAGAAGCCGCAAGGCGGGCGACCTGGTCTTCTTCCACTCGGGTTCATACGTCTACCACGTCGGCATCTACGCGGGTCACAACAAGATCTGGCACGCGCCGAAGACCGGGGACGTGGTGAAGCTCGAGAGGATCTGGACGAAGAGCGTCTGGTACGGCCGGGTCAGCTGACCCGCCCTCAGGCCGGGAGCGGCTCCAGCAGCAGGGCCGCTCCCGTGCCGTCCACGCCGCTCCGGTGCCCGCCGGAGCGCCGAGCGGGGGCACGCAGGCGCCGCCCGGCGCCGGGAGCGCCCGGAACAGCGCGGGCCCGCGCTACGGGCGGCGCGCGAAAGGGATTCCGCCCGCGGGCCGGCCCCACGATCCGCGCCGGCACCGGAAGGGGCGTCGCCCACGACCCCGGTGAATCCGGCGCCCCGCATGACCGCCGGTCCGACGACGATCCCGGCCCGGCGCCGGCGATGGCCGACCCGACCACCCGGCCACCGACCACCTCGGCCGCGCGTCACCCGCCCCCTCCCCGCGGCTGAGCGAGCCGGAGCGGGCCGGATTTCCGGCGATACGCAGACCGCCGTCGGGACGGGACGGAGGCGTCACCCACGACCCCGTTGAAGCCGGCGCCCCGCATGACCGCCGGTCCGACGACGATCCCGGCCCGGCGCCGGCGATGAGCTACCCGACCACCCGGCCACCGACCACCTAGGCCGCGCGTCACCCGCCCCCTCCCCGCGGCTGAGCGTGGTCGGGAACACCCATGCTCGGCCCGGAGGGCTAGGGTCTGTTGCGAAAGTGGATCTTGTTCCTTGATGATCACCTGTCGTGGGACGTGGGGATCTGACGAACGGCCAGTGGGCCCGGATTGAGCCG
>NZ_JBEXKG010000255.1:0-7179 GCF_040609555.1 Streptomyces sp. NPDC004658 | reverse complement strand
CGCCCGGACCACGGGCCGGCGCGGGGGTGGCCGTTCGCGGCGAACAGACCCCGGACCGCCGCCGGCGGGCGGGTGGGCAGGTACCCGGCTCGCCCAGGGTGCCGGGACCGAGGCAGGGAGCCGGCGTGGCGCGGATGATCTCACTTGTCTGGAAGAACTCCGCGCCGCGGCCCCGGCTCACGCCGCCCGGTACAGCTCGGTGAGCAGCTCCAGCACCGCCTGGACGGACGGGTGCGGATCGTCGCGCCACCAGGCCAGCCGTACGGCGACCGGCTCGGCGTCGCGCACCGGCCGGTAGACGATGCCGGGCCGCGGGTACTGGTGCGCGGTGGACTCGGCGGTCACCCCGATCCCGCGTCCGGCGGCGATGACGGTGAGCCAGTCGTCGACGTCGCGGGTCTCCTCGGTGGCCGGCCGGGAGTCCGCCGGCCACAGCTCGGGGGTGGCCGTGCCGGTACGGCGGTCCACCAGCAGGAGCCGGTCGGCGAGGTCGGCCAGCCGTACGGAGCGGCGCCGGGCGAGCGGATCGTCGGCGGCGAGCGCGCACAGCCTGCGCTCCAGCCCGACGAGGGCGGTGGCGAAGCGCCGGTCGTCGAGCGGTCTGCGGACGACGGCGAGGTCGCAGGCGCCCTCGGCGAGCCCGGCGGAGGGCGAGTTGACGCGGACCAGGTGCAGGTCGGTGTCGCGGTGGGCCGCGCTCCAGCGGCGCTGGAAGGCGACCGTGTGGCGGCCCAGCGCCGACCAGGCGTAGCCGACGCGCAGCCGGGAGTGCCCCGAGGCGGCCTCCCGGACCAGGGCGGCGACGTCGGCGAGGACGCGCCGGGCCTGGGCGACCACGCGCACGCCGGTGGCGGTGGGGGTCACCTCGCGGGAGGTGCGCCTGAGCAGCCGTACGCCCAGGGCGCGTTCGAGGGAGGCGACGGCACGGGAGACGGCGGCCTGGGAGACGCCCAGGGCGATCGCCGCGTCCGTGAACGTCCCCTCGTCCACGATGGCCACGAGACAGCGCAACTGGCGCAGATCGACGTCGTGCATACGTTCAGCGTATAGATCGACTCGGGGATGCATTTTGCGCAAGTGCGTCGCGGGCGCACGATCACGGGCATGCGACCAGCTCTCGAACACCCCACCGCGGCCGGGCCCTTGGTCTCGGCCACGCCCGCGCCCCGGCGGCTGGCCGGAGTCGCCGCCATGGCCGGCAGCGGGCTGTCCAACCAGACCGGCGCCGCCGTGGGCGCCCTCGCCTTCCCCGTCCTCGGTCCCCTCGGCGTGGTGGCGGTACGGCAGTACGTCGCCGCGCTCGTCCTGCTCGCCGTCGCCCGCCCCCGGCTGCGCGCGTTCACCTGGGGGCAGTGGTGGCCGGTGCTGCTGCTGGGCGGGGTGTTCGGCACGATGAACCTCAGCCTGTACAGCGCCGTCGACCGGATCGGCCTGGGCCTCGCCGTGACCCTGGAGTTCCTGGGGCCGCTCACGATCGCGCTCGCCGCGTCCCGCCGCCGGCTGGACGCCGGGTGCGCGGTGCTGGCCGGGGCCGGGGTCGTGGTCCTGCTGCGACCGCGGCCCTCCGCCGACTACACCGGGATGGCCCTCGGCCTGGTCGCCGCGTGCTGCTGGGCGTCGTACATCCTGCTCAACCGGGTCGTCGGGCGGCGCGTCCCCGGGGCGCAGGGCGCGGCGGCGGCCTCGGCCGTGTCCGCGCTGGCCTTCCTGCCCGTCGGCATCGCGGTCGTCCTCGGCCACCCGCCGACGGCCGGTGCCGTCCTGTGCGCCGTCGCCGCCGGGATCCTCTCCTCCGCCGTGCCGTACCTGACCGACCTGCTGACACTGCGCCGCGTACCGGCGCAGACGTTCGGCCTCTTCATGAGCGTCAACCCGGTCCTGGCGGCCCTGGTCGGCCGGGTGGTCCTCGACCAGGGCCTCGGCGCCGTGGAGTGGGCCGGGATCGGCGCGGTGGTGCTGGCGAACGCCTGGAGCCTCGCCACCCGGCGCTGACGCGGACCGGCACACCGACGCCCGCGCCCGATGCGGACACGGCTCCGGACCCGCCCCCTTGATCCCGGCCTTGCCCGGGCCAGGTGGTCGGGGCAGCCTGGTAGCTATGGGTGCTCAGGACGGTCCCACCCTGATCGGTTCCGTGCAGCGGGCCTTCCGGCTGCTGGAGGCGGTGAGCGCACACGAGAACGGCGCGCCGGCGAAGCAGCTCGCGCGCGAGACGCGGCTGCCCCTGGCCACCGCCTACCACCTGCTGCGCACCCTGGTGCACGACGGATACGTGCGGAAGCTGGACGACGGCGTGTTCGTCCTCGGCGACCGGCTGAACTCGCTGTACACGGCGGGCGGCACGCAGTCGCTGCTCAGCCGCGTACGCCCGGCCCTGGCCGCCCTGCGGGACGAGCTGTCCACGCCCGCCTACCTGACGTTCTACGAGGACGGCGAGATCAGGGTGGCCGAGATCGTCGATGGCCCCCGTACGCCCCGGGTGGACCTCTGGGTGGGGTTCGAGGACGCCGCACACGCCACCGCGCTCGGCAAGTCCGTGCTGCGGGAGCTGGACGCGGGGGCCCGCCGGGACTACCTGTCCAGACACCACCTCGCCGACCTCACGCCCCGCACGATCACCAGCCTCCCCGAGTTGCTCCGACGGATCGAGTCGCCCCCGATGGCACCGGCCGTGACGGATCTGGAGGAGTACGCGGTCGGCACGGTCTGCATCGCCGTACCCGTCTATCGCGGCACCACGCTCGGCTCGCTCGGGGTCTCCCTGCCGGCGGAGCGGCAGGACCGGCTCGCGGAGATCCGGTCCCGGCTGCTCCCGGTCGCGAACCGGGTGACCAGAGGCCTCTCGCTCACTATCTGAAAATCCGCTCCTTGTGGGCGCCCCCGCCCGGCCCGTTTGCTGGATGAAACGAACGACACGGGCGTGCACCCCCTACAGACGAGGACTGCGGACGAGACATGAGCCAGGCCCCCCACCACGGCGCTCCCCGCAGGCTGGAGCGGCTGTTCAGGAACCGGGTGGCCCGCATCTGTGGACCGGTCCACCGGCGCGCCTGGGGGCTGTCGGCATCAGTGGTGCACGGGCTGCCGGTGCTGTTCGCCGGGGTCGTCGTACTCGACGGCGTCACCGGAGGTACGGGGGCGACCTGGCTGCCGCTGCTGGCGGCCGCACCCGCCCTGGCCGCCACCATCCACGGCCCGCGCGGTGTGCTGTGCGCCGGTCTCCTCGCCGCGGCGACGGGCTCGGCGCTGGCATGGATGCACGGGGTTCCCGTGCGCGAACTGGCGGCCGTCCTGTGCGCCCTGCTGGCCGTCACCGCGGCGAGCGGCCTGGCCGTAGCGCTACGCGGCCGGCGGGAACGGGTCCTGGCGGCCGTACGCTCGGTCGCCGAGGCCGCCCAGCAGGCACTGCTCCAGCCCGTTCCCGAGACCGTGGGCCCCTTTCGGGTGGCCGTCCGGTACAGCGCCGCGGCGGCGGAGGCCCGGATCGGCGGGGACCTCTACGCGCTGGTGCCCACCCCGTACGGCGTCCGGCTGATCGTCGGCGACGTGCGCGGCAAGGGGCTGCCCGCCGTGGGGACCGCCGCACTGGTGCTGGGGGTGTTCCGCGAGGCGGCCCACGACGAGCCCGACCTGCTCGCCGTCGTCAGCCGGATCGAGCGGAGCCTGGCGCGCAACCTCGGCCCGGACGACTTCGTCACCGCGGTGGTCGCCGGCTTCCCCGCGTCGGGGCCCCTGGAGGTGGTGAACTGCGGACACGCCCCTCCCCTGCTGATATCGGCCGCCGGAGAGGTCGGGCCGGTGGAGCCCGCCCATCCCGCGCCGCCCCTCGGGCTGCGCGCCCTGTCGGGCGAGGCGCCCCGCCTCCAGCGGCTGCCCTTCACCGTGGGCGACCAGCTGCTGCTCTACACCGACGGCGTCACCGAGGCCCGCGATCACGCCCGCGCGTTCTATCCGCTGGCCGAGGGCGTGGCCCGCCATCTGTCCGATGAGCCGTCCCGCACGCTCACCGGGCTCCACGGGGAACTGCTGGCGCACGTGGGCGGCCGGCTGCACGACGACGCCGCCCTCCTCCTGCTGCGGAGGACGGCCGCGCAGGAGCCGGTCGACGCGCCCTGCGGACCGCAGGCCCCTCAGACCGCGGCGAGCTCCGCCCACCGGGTGACTCCGCCGCGATGGACGCGTATGCCGTGACGGGTCGCCAGGGCGTGCACGATCGCCTCGCCCCGGCCGTGCTCGTCCGGATCGATCCAGCCGAGCGGCTGCCCCGGCGGACGCGCGGGTCCGGCGTCGGTGACCTCCACGCGCAGCGTGCCGCCGCCGTCGCTCGCCTGCCAGGACAGCCGCAGCTCAGCCGGGGGCCGGGCGTGGATGATCGCGTTGGTGGCCAGCTCCGACACCACCAGGAGCGCGTCCTCGACGATCTCCGGAGACACACTCCAGTCGGCGAGGGCCGCCGCCGCATGCCGGCGCACGGCCGAGACGGCGCCGGGGACGGGCGGCACCGGACACACGCGTTCGTGTGCCGCCGCCCGTAGCAGCGTATTGAGCTGTGCCGCCATGTTCTCTCCCGATGGTGTGTGCCGGCCGGGCGCACGATGCGACGCCTTTCCGGACTTCCATGAAAGCTATGGAGACAAATCGTGCTGGTCAATGAATGGCGGTCGGCATTACCGAACGCGGGGGCCGGCGACCGGCGTACCGCCCGCACGGCGAAGCGCCCGCAGCGGTAATAGGCTCGCTTCATGGCCGGCCCAGTCCAGTCGATCGAACGGGCGGCGGCGATCCTGCGCCTGCTCGCCGGCGGGCCCCGCCGACTCGGGCTCGGCGAGGTGGCGGCGTCGCTCGGGCTGGCGAAGGGCACCGCCCACGGCATCCTGCGCACGCTCCAGCACGTGGACTTCGTGGAGCAGGACGCGACCACCGGGAAGTACCAGCTGGGAGCCGCGCTGCTGCACCTCGGCACCAGCTACCTGGACGTCAACGAACTGCGCTCGCGCTCCCTCAACTGGGCCGACGCCCTGGCCGCCCGCAGCGGGGAGGCGGTGCGCCTCGGGACGCCCCTGGAGGGCAGCGTCCTCATCGTCCATCACGTGTTCCGGCCGGACGACACCTTCCAGACCCTGGACGTGGGCGCGCTGCTGCCGCTGCACGCCTCCTCGCTCGGCAAGGTCCTGCTGGCCTTCGGCACCGCGACGGTCGAGTCGGTCCGGCCGCCGGGGCTGGAGTCGTACACCCGGCACACGCTGGTCGATCCCGAGCGGCTCGCCCGGGCGCTCACCGAGGTGAGGGAGCTGGGCTGGGCCGCCGAGATCCAGGAGATGAGCATGGGCGAGGCCGGGCTCGCGGCGCCGATCCGGGGGCACGGCGGGCTCGTCGTCGGCGCCATCGGGCTGTCCGGGCCCGTCGAGCGGATCTGCGACAGCCAGGGCCGGCCCCGCCCGCACCTGGTCAGCCTGATCCGGGAGGCCGCGCGGGCGATCTCCAGGGACCTCGGAGCCACCCGCTGGTAGGCCAGGACCGCCGCACCTCGATCCGTCGGAAGGCAGACCCGATCATGGCTGAACGGTACGTAATGTCCATCGATCAGGGCACCAACTCGACCCGCTGCATCCTGTTCGACCACCGTGGGCGCCTGGTCTCGGTCGCACAGAAGGAGCATCAGCAGCACTTCCCGAAGCCCGGATGGGTCGAGCACGACGCCGTCGAGATCTGGCAGAACCTGCGGCGCGTGGTGCCCGAGGCCCTGTCGGACGCCGGCGTGGACCCGAAGCAGATCGCGGCGATCGGCCTGGCCAACCAGCGCGAGACGACGGTGCTCTGGGACCGGCGGACCGGCGCGCCGCTCGGCCGGGCGATCGTCTGGCAGGACACGCGCACGGCGCCGCTCGTCGACGCCCTCGGGGAGGACCCCGGGGAGGCGTTCTTCCTCGACCGGTGCGGTCTGCCGCCGTCCACCTACTTCTCCGCCCTGCGCATCCGGTGGCTGTTCGACCACGTGAAGGGGATCGAACAACGCGCCCGGGACGGCGAGGTGCTGTTCGGCACGATCGAGAGCTGGCTGATCTGGAACCTCACCGGCGGCACCGAGGGCGGTCTGCACCTCACCGACCCCACCAACGCCAGCCGCACGATGCTGATGAACATCCGCAAACTCGCCTGGGACGACGAGTTGCTGGACTTCTTCGGGGTGCCCCGCTCGATGCTGCCCGAGATCAGGTCGTCCGCCGAGCCGTACGGCGAGGCCCGCTCGCTGCTGCCGGGCGTCTCCATCACGGCCGCGCTCGGCGACCAGCAGGCCGCCCTGTTCGGCCAGACCTGCTTCTCCCCGGGCGAGGCCAAGTGCACCTACGGAACGGGCAGCTTCCTGCTGCTGAACACCGGGACCGACCTGGTGCGGTCCCGGCACGGGCTCCTCACGACGGTCGCCTACAAGATCGGGGACCAGCAGCCGGCCTACGCCCTGGAAGGGTCGATCGCCGTCACCGGCGCGCTCGTCCAGTGGTTCCGTGACCGGCTGGGGCTGATCAGCAGCGCGCCGGAGATCGAGACCCTCGCCCGGACGGTGGAGGACAACGGCGGCTGCTACATCGTCCCCGCGTTCTCGGGCCTGTTCGCGCCGCGCTGGCGCAGCGACGCGCGCGGGGTCATCGTCGGGCTCACCTCGTACATCACCAAGGGACACCTGGCGCGGGCCGTCCTGGAGGCCACCGGATGGCAGACCCGGGAGGTCGTCGACGCCATGAACGCCGACTCCTCGGTCCCCCTCCAGCAGCTCAAGGTGGACGGGGGCATGACCTCGGACAACCTGCTCATGCAGTTCGTGGCCGACGTGCTCGACGTGCCGGTGGTACGGCCCCTGGTCGCCGAGACGGTCTCCCTCGGCGCCGCCTACGCGGCCGGGCTCGCCGCCGGCTACTGGTCCGACCTGGAGGTGCTGCGCCGCAACTGGCACAAGGCCGGCCAGTGGCTGCCCGCCATGGACCCCGAGCGGCGGGAGGCGGAGTACGACGACTGGCAGCGGGCCGTCGAACGCTCCCTGGGGTGGGTCAGACCACCGCGGTCCACCTGACGCGGGCGGTGGCTCGTGGCAGCCGCCGGGTTCAGCCGCCCGCGGGCCGGCGGGCGGTGCCCACGGGGGTCCGGGCGACAGCGGCGCACCGGCTCGCCCCGCCCGGACAC
>NZ_JBEXKG010000254.1:0-7262 GCF_040609555.1 Streptomyces sp. NPDC004658 | reverse complement strand
GGACGCGCGTCGTCCGGATCTGCCCCGCGCTGCCGGGGCACCCGCGCGCCACGGCTGCGGGTGCCTTGGCCGGCCGGCCCGTCCCACGGGTCGCTCATCTCCCACTCCCCTGAACGGTCGGGCCTGCGGCGTCTCGGTTGCGTGATTGCGCAATCTAGCAAAAACCTTGCCGGAACAGCGCGGATCCACAGCCGAATCACAGGCGAGGCATCTCATCGCGGGGCCGCCCGCGTCCGGAGCGGCACGGCAGCGGGAGTCTACGTGCCCTTGGTAAGCGTCCGACGTGAGTCCTGGGCCGGGACCGGAGCGGGGCGCGAGCGCGCGGCCACCCCGGCGACCACGGCGCGGATCAGGGCGACGACGTCCGGGTCGTCGAGGGAGTAGATCTGCCGCCGGCCCTCGCGGCGGCAGCGGACCAGTCCGGCGAGCCTCAGCTTCGCCAGGTGCTGGCTGACGGCGGGCAACGCACCGCCCACACGGTCGGCGAGGTGCGTGACGTCGCTCTCGCCCTGCGCCAGGGCCCACAGCAGACGCAGCCGGGCCGGGGCGGCGAGCAGCCCGAACGCGGCGGCGGCCTCGGCGAGCACCTCGGCGGGCGGGTCCTCACAGCCCCCGGCCCCGTCTCCCACGGCCCCTCCCGCTCGTCACCCTCGACGCTCACCCGGCCACCCAGTGTAGGCACCGCGGGGCTAGGGCCGTATCTCGTAGACCGCGTTGAAGGGAGTCTGCGCGGCCCGGCGGAACCGGGTGAAGCCCGCCTCGGTGGCCACCTCGCGCACCGCCGCCTCGCCGGCCTGCGCACCGAGGGCGTAACCGCCCTGCTGGGAAAGGGCGTTGGGGACGCACAGGAACGTGGAGGCGCTGTAGTACAGCCGGCCCACCGGATGGAAGTTCTCCTCGGTCCGGTCGGAGGCGAGCGGTTCCACGAGCAGCCACGTGCCGTCCGCGGCGAGCGCCTCGCGCACCCGTCGCGCGGCCCCCAACGGGTCGCCCATGTCGTGCAGGCAGTCGAACATGGCCACCAGGTCGTAGTCCGTCCCCTCGAAGGTCTGCGCGGTGGCCACCTGGAAGGTGACGCGCCCGGCGACCCCGGCCTCGGCGGCCCTCTCGCGCGCCAGCGCGATCGACGCGCCGTGGTAGTCGGAGCCCACGACCTCGGTCCGCGGATACGCCTCGGCCAGCAGGATCGACGACGAGCCGAGACCGCAGCCCACGTCGGCGACCCGGGCGCCCGCGCGGAGCTTCGCCTCGGTCCCGTCCAGGGCGGGGATCCAGTTCGGGACCAGTTCGGCCTCGTAGTTGGGGCGGAAGAACGCGTCGACCCCGACGAACACCTCGTCGTCGTGTTCGTGCCAGGCGAGGCCCTCGCCGGTGCGGAAGGCCTCGGCGAGGCGGGGCGCGGCTCGCAGCATGCCCAGCGCGAAGCGGAAGGCGGCGGCGACATCGGGACCGTTCGGGTCGGCCAGGCAGAACGCCTGCTCCTCGGACAGTGAGAACCGGCCGGTCGCCGGATCGTACCGGGCGTACCCGCCGGCGGCCTGGCCCCGCAGCCACTCGGTGAGGTAGCGCGGATGGCAGTGCGTGCGTTCGGCGAACTCCTCGGGTGTCGCCGGGCCCTCGGCGAGTGCGCGGTACAGGCCGAGTCGGTGACCCAGCGCGATGCTGCCGGCGGCCTCGGTCGACGCGAGGTCGGTGACGAAGTGGTCCAGGAACTCGCTGATCCTCTCTTGATCCATGCCGGTACCTCCTTCCCGTCGGCCGGCTCGGGCCGTCACATCAGGAAGGCTCAGGGCTCGGCTGACCTCCGTGGCATCCCTGGCCACATCAGCGTATGTCCGTCAGCGGCCCCCCGCCCTCCCGGGCGCCGCGCGCGGGGCACCGGGCGGGCACCGGTCCCCGCGGCGCGGGGACCGGTGCCGCCGGTGTCCGGCCCGCCGGGTCTACGGCAGTTCCACGAAGGGCGCCAGGAAGGCGCGGGCGCCGGGAGTGTCCAGGCGGTAGACGACGTTCGTGGCGTAGCAGGGGGTGTCGCCGGTGATGGTCGTGGCGGCGAGGACGTTCCTGCCGCCGATGACGGCGAAGTTGGGCCCGCCGGAGTCGCCGTAGCAGGCGCCGCCGTTGCCCTGCGGGGCCGTCATGCCCAGCCGGACCCAGGACGCGTTCAGGGCGTCGAACGTGACCGGGGCCTTCATCCGGACGCCGCCTCCGGGGTGGGTCTGGCCGCCGGGTCCGTTGACGGCCTCCTGCGTGCCGTACCCGGTGGCGAACCAGTCGGTGGAGTTCAGCCCCTGCGGACCGAGGGCGCCGAGCTGGTTCGCGGACGGCAGGGCGGCCGGGGTGAAGGACCAGCGGGCGGCGACCTTCGCGGCGGGCAGTTCGACGACCGCGATGTCGTGCGGGTCGGAGGCGGGGCCCGGGTAGTCGGGGTGGGTGTGCGCGGTGCCCTGGACGGCGACGGCGTTCGCCTGGGCGGCCGGGTCTCCCGGGTACCTCTTCGCGGCGGCGTCGAGTCCGGCCTGGACGTCCTGGTCGAGGGAGACGGAGAAGCGGACGCCGGCCGGCCAGTCGCTGGTGCAGTGGGCGGCGGTCAGGAAGGTGTCGGCGTCGACCATGGTGCCGGAGCAGACCCAGTCGACGCGGTCCGGGGTGGCCGGGTCGCCGTCGTCGTCCCAGCGGGCCACGAGCGCTCCGACCTCGGTGCGTTCGGGCGCGGGCGTGGCGTTGTACGAGTTGATCGCGGAGGTGGGCAGCGCGGCGGCGAGCACGATGGCGCAGGCGGCGGCGGTGACGGCGGTGAGGCGTACGGCTCTCACAGAGAACCCCTTCACTGGGTGGTGTGGGACAGGTGTCCTCCTGCGGGGGTGGGGAGCATTGAAGTGGGCCGGGCGGTCCGGGGCAAGACGGCCGGACGGCATTCCTGCTCCGCCGGTGGTCACCGGGTGTGCGCCGGAGCGCGCCGGGTCGAGCTGCATCCTCCGGGAGATCCTGGGCAGCCTCTCGGAGAGGGAAGCTCTGGGCAAGGATCGGGTGAGCGTGGACGAGGGACGCGTGGCAGACACGGCAGACACGAACGAGCAGGCGGGGCCGGAGACGCTGTCGGTCACCCGGACCGACGTGGACGGTGTCACGGTCGTGACGGTGACCGGCGAGGTCGACCACCACACCTCCGGGGCCCTCCGCCGGGCCCTGGCCCCCGCGGACCCCGGCGGCACGCGCACCGTCGCGGATCTCAGCGGTGTGCCGTTCATGGACTCCAGCGGCATCAACGTCCTGATCGCCGCGCACCAGGCCCACGCTCCGGGGGGATGGCTGCGCCTGGCGGGCGTACGGCGCCCTGTTCTGCGCACCCTGGAGATCGTCGGCCTCACGCCCCTGCTCGCCTGCTACCCCGGCGTGCAGGACGCCCTGCGGGGCTGAGGGGGGCGGTCCCGGCGGACCGCCCCCGGGGGACCGGTGTCAGACTTCCCGGGTCGGCGGCTGCCCTGAGTCGCCTCTGCGGACCGTGCAGTGCAGCGAGTCGTCGCGGACCTCGGCGACGATCGTGTCGCCGGGGTCGGCCTCGCCGCCGAGCAGCAGGCCGGCGATGCGGTTGTCGAGTTCCGCCTGGATCGTGCGGCGCAGCGGGCGCGCGCCGAACTCCGGCTGGTGGCCGTGGGCGATCAGGAGTTTCTTGGCCGGTTCCGTGACCTCCAGGTCCAGGCCCTGCGCGCGCACCTTGCGCCTGCTCTGGTCCAGCAGGTGGTCCACGATCTGCCCGAGGTCGTCCTCGGTCAGGGCGTGGAAGATGATGATGTCGTCGATCCGGTTGAGGAACTCCGGCAGGAACCGCGTACGCAGGTCCTCCATCAACTCGTCCTTGAGCGCGGAGACATCGCCCTTGTGGTCCAGGATGCGGCGCGCCCCGATGTTGGACGTCATGATGACGACGCAGTGCCGGAAGTCGACGGTGCGGCCCTGCGCGTCGGTCAGCCGTCCGTCGTCCAGGATCTGCAACAGCGTGTTGAAGACGTCGGGGTGGGCCTTCTCCACCTCGTCGAAGAGCACCACGCTGTAGGGCTGGCGGCGGACCTTCTCGGTGAGCTGGCCCGCTTCCTCGTAACCGACGTATCCGGGAGGCGCGCCGACCAGCCGGGCGACGGTGTGCTTCTCCTGGAACTCGCTCATGTCGAACCGGATCATCCGGTCCTCCTCGCCGAACAGCAGGGCGGCGAGGGTCTTGGCGAGTTCGGTCTTGCCGACACCGGTGGGGCCGAGGAAGAGGAAGGAGCCCACGGGGCGGCGGGGGTCGCCCATGCCGGCGCGGTTGCGGCGCACGGCCTGGGAGACCGCGGTGACCGCCTCGTCCTGACCGACGATCCGCGCGTGCATCTCCTCTTCGAGCCGGAGCAGCTTCTCCTTCTCGCTGGCGGTGAGCTGCGAGACGGGGATGCCGGTACGGCGGGAGACGATGTCGGCGATGTCGGACGCCGTGACGGACACGACGCCCTCGCGGCGCTCCTCGATCCCGGCGAGCTCCCCCTCCGCCTCGGCGATCTCCCGCTTCAGCTCGGACGCCTTCTCGAAGTCCTCGGCGGAGACGGCCTGTTCGAGTTCGCGGCGCAGCTTGGCGATCCGGTCCTCGCGGCTGACGATCTCGGTGGAGCGCCCGGCGCTGCGCAGCCGCACCCGGGCACCGGCCTGGTCCATCACGTCGATCGCCTTGTCCGGCAGGAAGCGGTCGCTGATGTACCGGTCGGACAGTTCGGCGGCGGCCACCAAGGCCTCGTCGTCGAAGCGGACCTGGTGGTGCGCCTCGTACGAGTCGCGCAGTCCTTCCAGGATCTGCACCGTCTCCTCGACCGTGGGCTCGGGCACCATCACCGGCTGGAACCGGCGCTCCAGGGCGGCGTCCTTCTCGACGTACTTGCGGTACTCGTCGATGGTCGTGGCGCCCACCACGTGGAGTTCCCCGCGCGCGAGAGCGGGCTTGAGCATGTTGCCCGCGTCCATGGAGCCCTCGCCGGTGGCGCCGGCGCCGACGACCGTGTGCACTTCGTCGATGAAGAGGATGATGTCGCCGCTCGCCGCCTGGACGTCCTCGATGACCTTCTTGAGCCGCTCCTCGAACTGTCCGCGGTACTGCGCGCCCGCGACCATGCCCGACAGGTCGAGCGAGACGACGCGCTTGTCCTTGAGCACGTCCGGGACCTCGCCCGCCACGATGCGCTGGGCCAGCCCCTCCACGATGGCGGTCTTGCCGACTCCGGGTTCGCCGATGAGCACCGGGTTGTTCTTGGAGCGCCGGGAGAGGATCTCGACGGTCTGCTCGATCTCCTCGGCCCGCCCGACCACCGGGTCGAGCTTGCCGGCCCTCGCCTCCTCCGTCAGGTCGCGGCCGTACTCGTCCAGGGTCGTGGCCGGCCTCTTGCGTTCGGCGGGGGCTCCCTCGGCGCGCGCCGCCGTCTGTTCGGTCAGGCCCGCGAGGCGCTGGGTGTCCAGGCCCTCGGCGCGCAGCATCCGGGCCGCGCCCGTGTCGCTGTCGCCGAGCAGGGCGCCGAGGATGTGCTCGGGGCCGATGTAGGAGACGCCGGCCGCCTGGGACCGGGCGTAGGCGGCGCCGAGGGTGCGTTTGGCCGCCGGGGTCAGGCCGGGCTGTGCGGAGGGCTCGCCGGACTCGCGCGGCAGGACCTTGGCCAGTTCGGTGGCGACCGCGTCGGGGTCCACGCCGACTTGGGAGAGCAGGCGGCGGGCGGGATCGACCTGGGTGGCCGCCCAGAGCAGGTGTTCGGTGTCCAGGTCGGAGGTGCCGTCGTCGGCGGCCCGCTGCGCGGCCAGGTTCAGCAGTTGCTGCGACGATTCCGTCAGCAGCCGGCCGATGGGTACGCGCTGGACCGCGGGCGGCGATGTCGTCGGAGACATTCCGAAGAAACGATTCAGCAGCTCATTGAACGCATCCGACGAACCGAAGGGCGCACCGAACGACATCGACATGGCAGCTCCTGGTACGGAAGGGAAGCAGCAACCGGAAAAAGGCCCCCGAACGGCCCCTCATCACTGAACCCCCGTGGGCACGGCCCCGCAACCGGAGAGGAACGGAGGGCAATCGACCTGCCCGTACGTACCTTGAGCCGACGGCACACCGCGTGCGGGCCCCGCGGCACCCTGAGTGATCGCGGGGGCTCACACGGGTGTGTGCCCCCGCAGATACGTGCGCACGCTCGCCGGCAGCGGTGTGCCGGCGGTCTCCTCCCTGAGCGCCCAGCGCACCTGCTCCGGTGCGAAGCGGCCCCCGTCCGACGGCGACTCGCTCAGCAGCTGGCAGACCACGGCCGTCTCCCCCGCCGTCTCCCCCGGTTCCAGCGGCTCGGTGCCGTCGACCAGGTAACCGGTCAGCTCGTAGACGATCCGTGCCGCCGTGGCCTGGGCGGTCTCGGCCGGTTCCGGGGTGCCCGAGGGCAGCGTCCAGCCGTCCGCCTCCGGCACCAGCAGCAGCCGCCCGTCGTACACGACGACCGCCCGCACCACACCCTCGGCCTGCTCCAGCGACATACGGCTCCCCTCCCCAGGCACTCCTTGCCTACCCAGGAGCGCGCGGCTGATGCGCCGCGGGCGTCAGTACAGCACCGGCAGGTCCCCGGGCCGAACCCGCAGGGTGACCGGCAGGGTGGCCTCCACCTCGCCGTCGGAGCCGTAGGGCACGGCCCGGGTGGCCTCGATGCGCAGTTCCCTGCCCCGCAGGACGCGCACCTGCGGGCGGTGGACGTGGGCGCCCGACTTCAGCTCGTTCATCAGGGCGAAGAACAGCCGGCGCGGGGCCTCGCGGATCAGCACGACGTCCAGCAGGCCGTCGTCGACGCGCGCGCCGGGCGCGATGAGCCGGCCGGACCCGTAGTAGGGGGAGTTGGCCGCGACGACGGTGTAGCCGCGGTGGCTGTGTTCCTCGCCGTCCACGGTGACGCGGTAGTCGGCCGGCCGCCAGGTGGTGACGGCGCGCAGGCCGCCCGCGTAGTAGGAGGCGGCGCCGCGCAGCAGCCGGGCGTTGTTCGCGTGCCGGTTGGCCTCCGCGTCGACGCCGGCGTAGACGCTGCCCAGGACGACCGTGCGCGGGTGGACGGCCGACTCCACCTCGATCGTGTCGACGGGCCGGGGCTCGGCGTGCAGCAGGATGCCGGCGAGGGCGGCCGGGTCGGCGGGCAGGCCGAGCGCGCGGGCGAAGTCGTTGCCGCGTCCGGCGGGTACGAGGCCCAGTACGGTCCCGGTGCCGCTGAGCGCGCCGCCGATGC
>NZ_JBEXKG010000253.1:0-7328 GCF_040609555.1 Streptomyces sp. NPDC004658 | reverse complement strand
GGCGCGGCTCCCCGGTGCCGGGCCGCGCCCGGCGGACGGCGCCAGCACGACCGCCCACGACCTGGCCGTCCGCCACCGCCTGCTGCTGGCCCTGTCGGCCCTGCTGGCGCTGTCGCTGTTCGTGTCGTACCAGGGCGTGCACCGGAACGCGGACCCGCTGCGCACCTCCAGCGCCCCGGCCGTCCTGTCCCTGGACACCGCGCTGTACGCGCTCGGCCAGGCCCAGGAGGACGCCGGCGCGCCCGCCCCGACCAGCGACTTCCAGAAGCAGATCTCGGTCGCCGCGCAGAGCCTGTCGGCCGCCGCCGCCGACGACGACGTGGGCGGGCCGGCGGGCCGGCAGACCCTGCAGACGATCGCCGGACTGATCACGGTCTACGCGGTCAAGGTCCAGAGGTCCCAGCTCCAGCCCGACGGCAGCCTGTTGCGCGAGGCCTACCGCAGCTACGCCGACAGCATCCTGACGGAGAAGGGCACGGGCATACAGGACCGCCTGAAGGCGCTGCAACGGCAGCAGCGGGCGGTCGTGCACCGGCAGACCTCGTTCGGCCCGCTGATGTGGCTCGCCTGGAGCGTCACCCTGCTGCTGGCCCTCGCCCTGGGCGCCGCGCTGCTGGAGACCCAGCGGTTCCTGCGCCGCCGCTTCCGGCGCCGGTACAACCGCCAACTCCTCGCCGCCGTGGCGCTGCTGGCGGCCGGGGTCGTCACCGCCGTGCTGTTCACCGTGTGGACGCAGCGGGGGATGGCGGACATCCGGCACCTGCTCGACAGCCCGCTGCCCGGGCGGCTCATACCCGACGCGGGGCGGGACACCGCCTCGTACCTGGCACACACCGGCTTCCGCGCGTCGGCGGCGGTGTGGATCCTGATAGGAGGCGCCTTGCTGATGGCACTGGCCGAGACGGGCCTGCGGCGGCACATCGACGACTACCGGTTCAGGCCCCGGTGAACGCGCACCCCGGCGGCTCCGCGACGGCCGCCCCCCGCACCCGGTTCGGCCCCTCCCGCCGCCTGGTCCGCGTCGTCGCGGTGGTGGCGAGCTGCCTGGCCGTGCTGGCGGCGGCCGTCGTGGTGGGCGTACGCGTCCTCGGGCAGGAGCCCACCGTCACCCTGCTGGCCAACTGGACCGGCGAGGACGAGGAGAACTTCCGGACGGCGGTCGTCGAGCCGTTCGAGCGGAAGTACCGCATCCACGTCGACTACCAGGGCAGCAACGCCGAGAGCCAGGTGCTCGGCGCCGACGTCGAGGCCGGCACGCCGCCCGACGTGGTGGTGCTCACCGGCCCCGGCGAACTCGCCGAGTACGCCCGGCAGAAGCACCTCCTGCCGCTGGAAGGCCTGGTGGACCAGGGGGACTTCGGCACGTCCTGGGCCATGCCGCTGGCGGACGGGCACGTGTACTGGTTCCCGCTCAAGGCCGACCTGAAGAGCATCGTCTGGTACCCGGCCGGCGTCGCGGAACAGGAGCGGAAGCGGGCGGCGCACCGGCCGGCCGCGTGGTGCGTCGGCATGGGCTCCGGCGCCACCAGCGGCTGGCCCGGCACCGACTGGATCGAGGACATCCTGCTGCAACGGTACGGTCCGGGCGTCTACGAGCGGTGGGCGCGCGGCACACTGCCCTGGGGGTCGAAGCAGGTGAAGGCGGCCTGGACCGCCTGGGGCGACCTCGTCGGCGCGGGAGGCGACCCGGCCCTCGTCCGGCGGGCCCTGAAGACCCCGTACGGCGCGGCGTCGCGACCGGTCACCGCGAGCCCGCGAGGCTGCACGCTGGAGCACCAGGCGTCCTTCATACGGGGCCGCCAGCACGCCTGGAAGGACGTCGACGGCCGCTACGAGCCCTCCGCCCGGCTGATCTCCGGCGCCTCCGCCAACCGCGCGTGGGAGGTCTCCGGAGACCTGGTCGCCCTGCTGCACGCCACCCCGGCGGCCGAGAAGCTGATCCGGTATCTGGCCTCCGCCGACGCCCAGCGCGCCTGGAGCGCCCAGCAGTCGGGCTTCTCCGTCCACGCAGGCGTCCCGCCCGCCGGCGGCAGCGACCCGGACTGGCGCCGCTCCCTGGCGCTCACCCTCCGCGACCGGCGGGCCGTGCACTGCTTCGACGCCTCCGACGCCATGCCGCCCGCGGTACGGGACGCGTTCGCCGAGGCGGCGATCGAATTCCTCGCCCACCCCGGCCACTTGGACGACCTCCTGCACTCCCTGGACACCCTCAGCGCCACCCCGGGCCTGACCTGGCTGCCGTCCGTGTGCGACCGCGCCCCGTGAACGGAGCGCGCGCTGCGGTAGGTGTGCGACCGCTCCCCGTGCAGCCGTCGGCGCAGGGGAGACGCTCAGCCCCGCGGCCAGGGCAGGGTGAGCGCGCGCCCTTGTGCCCGACCGGCTTCGGCAGCCGCCCGCGTGTCACCGTGTCCCGTGAACGGCCGGGGCGCTGCCGCGACTGCGGTAGGTGTGCGACCGTACTCCGCGCAGCCGTCGGCGCAGGGGAGACGCTCAGCCCCGCGGCCAGGGCAGGGTGAGCGTGCGCCCCTGGGCCCGGCCCGCTTCGGCGGCCGGGCGGCGGGTGGCCGGGTCGAGGGCGTTGTCGCCGATCGCCGCGGCCGACGCCTCGTCGGGGGCGACGACCACGACCTCGGCGCCCCCGGCGCGCAGCTCCGCCACGGACCGCTCCAGCGGCCGCTCGCTGGGGAAGGGCTCGGTGGCGCCCAGCGGCACCAGCACCAGCACCCGGTCGGCACCGGCGGCGAGGTCGGCGTTGGCCATGGACCGCACCCCGCCGTCCATGTACCGGCGTCCGCCGATCGTCACCGGCGGCCACACGCCCGGCACGGCGCAGCTCGCGGCGACGGCGTCGACCAGCGGCACGCCCGAGGACCGGTCGAAGACCCGTGGCTCACCGCTCTCGGCGTCCACCGCGACGATCTTCAACGCCCGTTCCGGCCATGCGTGGGACGGCAGCCGGGACTCGATCACCGCGCGCCGCTCGGCCTCGGAGACCGTCCGCGCGTCCAGCGCCACCCGCCCGACCGCGCGCCGCAACTCGCCCATGGACGCGGCCGATTCCACGGCGCCGCCGATCTCCGCCACGAACTTCTCCAGGTCCATCTCGGCCATGATCTCGGCGGCCTGCAGCGCGGGGTCCACCTGCCGGGCGTACAGCTCCTCCAGACCCAGCCCGCTGCCCACCTGCGCCGCCACGGCGGACCCCGCGGAGGTCCCCACGAGCAGAGCGGCCCCGGTCACGTCCCGCCCGGCCTCGGCGAGCCCCGCCAGCACCCCGGTGATCCAGGCGATTCCGCCCACACCCCCGCCGCCCAGCACCAGCGCCTCACCCATGTCCGCCCCTTCCGCGAAGTCCTCGATCCACGGGTACGACACCACGGCCGGGGGCGGAGGGGCAACGGCGGGACAGCGCGGGGGCATCGCGGACAGAGGTCGTCCGCGAGTGGCGTTAGCGTGCGGCCATGACCCAGAGCAGCGGAAAGCGGAGCAGTGCCCGGGGCGGTTCGGCACGTGCGCCGGTCATGGAGGTCCGTGCGCTGAACCGCGCCACCCTCGCCCGGCAGCTCCTGCTGAGCCGGTCCGCGCGGCCGGCCGGGGACGCGGTGCGTCATCTCCTCGGTCTCCAGGCGCAGAACACCCGGCCCCCGTACTACGCCCTCGCCGCCCGTCTGGACGGTTTCACGCCGGACCGGTTGTCCGCGCTCATGGCCGGCCGGGACGTGGCCAGGATCGTCACGATGCGCTCCACGATCCACACCCACACCGCCGACGACTGCCTCGCCCTGCGGCCCTTCGTCCAGCCGGCCCGCGACCGCGAGCTGCGGACCTTCCGCGCGGGGCTGGCCGGTGTCGACCTGGACCGGCTCGCGGCTGTCGCCCGGGAACTGGTGGAGGCCGAGCCGCGGACCATGGCCCAGTTGCGCGCCGCCCTCGGCGCCGCGTGGCCGGACGCCGACCCGCGGGCCCTCGCCGTCGCCGCCCGCTGCACGCTCCCGCTCGTCCAGGTCACCCCGCGCGGCCTGTGGGAGGAGAGCGGGCAGGTCGCCCTCACCACCGCCGAGCACTGGCTGGGCCGCCCCGCCGAACCCGCCCCCGCGCCGGACGACGTGGTCCTGCGCTATCTCGCCGCCTTCGGCCCCGCCTCCGTGCGCGACATGCAGACCTGGGCCGGGCTCACCCGCCTCACGCCCGCCTTCGAACGCCTGCGCCCCCGGCTGCTGACCTTCCGTGACCCGGACGGCGTCGAACTCTTCGACCTGCCCGACGCCCCGCGCCCCGACCCGGACACCCCCGCACCGCCCCGTTTCCTGCCCGAGTTCGACAACCTCCTGCTCTCCCACGCCGACCGCACCCGTGTCGTACCGCCCGCGCTCCGCGGCCGGCACTGGCAGGGCAACCAGGCCCACCGCACGCTGCTGGTCGACGGCTTCCTGGCCGGTCTGTGGAAGCTCGACGGCGACACCCTCGTCGTCGAGACCTTCGCCGAGCTGGGCAGGGCGCGGCGCGCGGAGGTGACCGAGGAGGCGGAGCGGATGCGCGCGGTCATGCACCCGGGCACCGCCCACGACATCCGGTTCGGGGACGTCGTACGGCGGTGAGGGCCTCCGGCCGGCGCGACCGGAGCGCTGGAGAGGGGGCGTTGCGGGCCGCTCGTGGTGGCCCGCAACGCCCCCCGGCCGTCACCCGAGGGGTACTCGGGAAGTCTTCCGGGTCACGAGTCGACCTGCGCGGTCACCAGGTCCGAGAAGGTGGTCAGCCGGGTGTAGACACCCGGGTAACCGGCCTCCGCGCACCCCTCGCCCCAGGAAGTGATCCCTGCCAGGACGCCCCCGATGAGCAGGGGACCGCCGCTGTCGCCCTGGCAGGTGTCCACGCCGCCGGACGTGTATCCGGCGCAGACCATGTCGGACTGGACGAAGTCCGAACCGTAGGAGGAGCGGCAGCTGGAGTCGGACACGACCGGGACGGTCGCGGTCCGCAGCTGGTTCGAGGAGCTGCCGTTCTCCGAGGTGGTCCCCCAGCCGAGGATGCGGGCGGTGGTGCCGGCCGCGTACACGCTCGTCTGGGAGGAGGAGACGTACTTCGCCGTGGTGTACGGCATCGACGTCGAGAGGGTCAGTACGGCCACGTCGTCGCCGTTGGTGGCGTCCGTGTAGTCCGGGTTGATCCAGATCTTGCTGACCCGGCTCACCGTGCCGTTGGTGCCGTTGAGGTAGGTCCGGCCGCCGACCACGCGGACGCTGCTCGTGGTCTCGCCGACCATGCAGTGCGCGGCCGTCACCACCTTCTTGGGCGCCACCAGGGTGCCGCCGCAGAACTGGTTCTGGGACGCGTCCGTGATCTGCATCATGAACGGGTACGCGGTCGTCGTGGTGGTCGTACCGCCGACGATGGGCTGAGGCGCGGCGCTCGCCGTGGGGGAGGCGAGCAGCGCGGACGCCGCCGCGGCGGCGGTGGCCACCACGGTCGCGGCGGTCTTTCTGGCACGTGTGAGCCCGAACATGAGTCTCCTCAGTGGGGGTTGCACCGGTGGGGGGTCGCGCGGGTCTGTGTGGGGTCTGCATGGGGGGCGCGGGACCGACCCCCATGTGCCCGGGCGAGCGGCACGCCCCTTACGCTAGGACTCGGAACCCTCGGCTCCCAATGAGGGAACCCCCTAGGGGGTTGGGTGAGGGAAAACCCTCGGTCCGGTTCAGTTAACAAGAGCACCGCTCAGGGCGCTCGGTGACCTGCCGCCAATCGGACGATGTCCACCCGGGAGCGGATCCCCAGCTTGCGGTAGACCCGCGTCAGGGTCGCCTCCACCGTCTTCACGCTGATGAACAGCCGGGCCGCGATCTCCCGGTTGGTGGCGCCCTCCATGACCAGCGCGGCGACCTGACGCTCCATCGCGGCCAGCGCGTGCAGCGCGTCCAGCGCCTCCGGCCGGGCCGGTGCCGGTTCGGCGGTGGCCAGGGATTCGTCCACTTGGCGCAGCCAGGGCAGCGCCCGGCAGCGCCGGAACATCCGGGTGGCCTCGTCGAACACCGCCGAGCCGGGCCGCGGGCCGCCCCGCAGCCGGGCCAGCGCGAACGCGGCCCGCGCTTCCTCCAGGCCGTAGCCGAGCTTGCCGAGCCGGTCCTGAGCCGACGTCAGCTGGGCGACCGCGGCCTCCAGGTCGCCCCGGGCGGCGCGCACCAGCGCCTCGGACCGGTCGAGCACGGCGAGGACGCTCTCCCGGCCGAGCCGCAGCGCGTGTTCCCGGCTGACGTCGATGACGTCCTGCGCCTCGGCCGCCTCACCGATCCGGACGAGTGCCTCGGCGAGGTCGCCGTGCCAGCGGCCCCGGGCCGGGTCGGTGATGCCCAGGCCCAGCTCCAGGCTGCGCACCCGGCGCAGCGAGCGCACGGTGCCCGCCGGGTCCCCGGCCACCAGCTGGGCGTACCCGAGGGCGCCCAGCGCCCGGGACAGGTACATCTGGTCGCCGTCCTCCTCGGCGTGGTCCACCGCCTCCCGGGCGAGGGCCAGGGCGCGGTCCACATCGCCGCCGGAGGCCTCGGCGAGCGAGGTGAGCATCGCCGAGGCGGTCTCGCCGATCCCGGAGTCCCGGGCGAGCCGCAGGCTGTCGCGGGCCAGTTCGAGAGCACGTCCGCAGTGCCCGGCGCGCAGCTCGGTCTCGGCGAGCCCGCGCAGGAAGTGGACCTCGCTCTCCACCGAGCCGCGCCGGCGCACCTCGCGCAGCAGCGCGGTGACGGTGGCCCGGGCCTCGGCCAGCTGGTCGCCCATGACCAGCCAGCGGAACCGTGCGCTGCCCGCGCCGTTGTGATGCCACGCCACCCGGGGGTCCTGCGGTTCCTTCAGGGCCCGCTTGATGGTGCGGGGCGCCTCCGGATGGCCCATCAGGGTCTCGGTCTGCGCCTGGAAGGCGAGGGACAGCAGCTCGGTGCGCCGGTCCTGGCCGCGCGCGGCCAGCTCGGCGGCGTGCGCGGCGGCCTCCCGGGCCTCGGTGAAGTCACCCTCCACGATGAGCGCCCGCCAGGCCAGCTGGTAGTGCACGAGGGCGAGCAGCCGGGGGTCGTCGCCGGCGTCGGCGAGGGCCTGCGGGAAGACGGCGTCGACCTCGGCCATGGTGTGGCCGGCGGTGTCGATGACGATCATCCAGGCCCGCACCCGGTCGGCGGGCACGGTCGCCCGGGCGAGCACCTCCCGGGCGATGTCCCGGGCCAGGTCGACCTCGCCGGCGGTGATCGCGTCCTCGGCGGCCGTCAGCCGGCGCTCCTCGGGGCTCGGGGTGCCGTCGGCCGGGGCGTGCCGGGCGGCGAGGAGCCCCAGCTGGGCGGCGACCGAGG
>NZ_JBEXKG010000252.1:0-7435 GCF_040609555.1 Streptomyces sp. NPDC004658 | reverse complement strand
GCGGCCTGAAGAAGTACAACGAGTACAAGAAGCAGGACTCCGAGCACCTGCTGGAGACCACCGGCAAGCAGCTGCGCAAGCTGATGAGCTGGGTGAACGAGGAGGCGTAAGCCTGCTGACAGGGGCCGGGGCGAACTGCCTCGGCCCCTGTTGTCCACCCCGTCCAGCCCCGGACGGGTGATCCTTCCGCGGAGGCGCAATGCGCCGCCCGCCGCGCCACTACACTTCTGCACAACACGCGTCAGGCCCACAGCGTCGTGCGTCTTCCGCGGCTAGCCCCCCTCCTCCGCCTGCGGCCGTCGGGACGGCCGTCCGCATCGCACATGTGAGGACTCACGTGAGCTCGTACCCCAGTCAAAAAGCCACGGTACTCATCGCTGAAGAGCTGTCGCCCGCCACCGTCGACGCACTCGGTCCGGACTTCGAGATCCGGCACTGCAACGGAGCGGACCGCTCCGAGCTGCTTCCGGCCATCGCCGACGTGGACGCGATCCTGATCCGTTCGGCCACCAAGGTCGACGCCGAGGCCATCGCCGCCGCGAAGAGGCTCAAGGTCGTCGCGCGGGCCGGCGTCGGCCTGGACAACGTCGACGTCTCCGCCGCCACCAAGGCCGGCGTGATGGTCGTCAACGCCCCGACCTCCAACATCGTGACCGCCGCCGAGCTGGCCTGCGGTCTCATCCTCTCCACCGCCCGCAACATCCCGCAGGCCAACGCCGCGCTGAAGAACGGCGAGTGGAAGCGCAGCAAGTACACGGGCGTCGAGCTGGCCGAGAAGACGCTGGGTGTCGTGGGCCTGGGCCGCATCGGTGCCCTCGTCGCGCAGCGCATGTCCGCCTTCGGCATGAAGGTCGTCGCCTACGACCCCTACGTGCAGCCCGCGCGGGCCGCGCAGATGGGCGTCAAGGTGCTCTCCCTGGACGAGCTGCTGGAGGTCTCCGACTTCATCACCGTCCACCTGCCCAAGACCCCCGAGACGCTCGGCCTCATCGGCGACGAGGCGCTGCGCAAGGTCAAGCCCAGCGTGCGCATCGTCAACGCCGCGCGCGGCGGCATCGTGGACGAGGCGGCGCTGTACGCGGCGCTGAAGGAGGGCCGGGTCGCCGGCGCCGGCCTCGACGTGTACGCCAAGGAGCCCTGCACCGACTCCCCGCTCTTCGAGCTGGACCAGGTCGTCTGCACCCCGCACCTGGGCGCGTCGACGGACGAGGCGCAGGAGAAGGCCGGTATCGCCGTCGCCAAGTCCGTCCGCCTCGCCCTCGCCGGTGAGCTGGTGCCGGACGCCGTCAACGTCCAGGGCGGTGTCATCGCCGAGGACGTCAAGCCGGGCCTGCCGCTCGCCGAGCGCCTCGGCCGCATCTTCACCGCGCTCGCCGGAGAGGTCGCGGTCCGCCTCGACGTCGAGGTCTACGGCGAGATCACCCAGCACGACGTGAAGGTGCTGGAGCTGTCCGCGCTCAAGGGTGTCTTCGAGGACGTCGTCGACGAGACCGTGTCCTACGTCAACGCCCCGCTGTTCGCGCAGGAGCGCGGGGTCGAGGTCCGGCTGACCACCAGTTCGGAGTCCGCGGAGCACCGCAACGTGGTGACCGTGCGCGGCACGCTGGGCACCGGCGAGGAGGTGTCGGTCTCCGGCACGCTGGCCGGCCCGAAGCACGTCCAGAAGATCGTCGCGGTCGGCGAGTTCGACGTCGACCTCGCGCTCGCCGACCACATGGTGGTGCTGCGCTACGAGGACCGCCCGGGTGTCGTCGGCACCGTCGGCCGCATCCTCGGCGAGGCGGGCATCAACATCGCCGGCATGCAGGTCGCCCGCGCGGCGGTCGGCGGGGAGGCGCTGGCCGTGCTGACCGTCGACGACACGGTGTCCTCCGGTGTTCTGGCCGAGGTCGCCTCCGAGATCGGCGCCACGTCGGCTCGGTCGGTCAACCTGGTTTGATCCTTCCCGCCGGCCCGGTCGGCCGGGCGGCGGGCGTCTGTCCTCAAGCGCCGGGCGGGCTGACTCACGTCAGCCCGCCCGGCGCTTCGCTCGTGCCCTTACTTGTTCCCGGCCTCGATCCTCCGCAACGTCACCGCCGCCCCCACTGCTGCCAGCCCGAGCAGCACCGCTCCGGCCAGCGCGGCGCCCTGCATACCGCTGGTGAACGCCTCCCGTGCCGTCGCGAGCAGCGACTGTCCGGTCCGGCCCGGCAGCCGGGCGGCGTCGGCCAGCGCACCGCCGAGGGTCTCGCGGGCCTCGGCGGGGGCGGTGGCCGGCATCGTGTGGCGGTAGACCGCCGTACCGATGGAGCCGAGGACCGCCATGCCGAGCGCGCCGCCGAACTCGGTGCCGGTCTCCAGGAGCGAGGACGCGGTGCCCGCCCGCTCCACCGGCGCCCCGGTCATCGCCAGGTCGGTCAGCTGGGACATCACCATGACCGCCCCGCAGGCGAGGACGCCGGCCGCGGTCAGCACCAGCCACAGGGAGTCGGTGCCGACGAGGGCGAGCAGGGCGTACCCGGCCGCGCTGACCGCGAAGCCGCAGGCGACGACGTGTCCGCGGCGGACGCCCCGCTGGACGAGCTGCGCGGTGACCGGTCCGGCGACCCCGATGAGCACCGACGGCAGCAGGCTCCACAGGGCCGCCTCCAGCGGGCTCTTGCCGAGGACGGACTGGAGGTACTGCGTGGTGAAGATGGCCGAGCCCATCATTCCGAACGCGCACACGAGGGTCAGGACCAGCGACGGGGTGAAGCCGTGGGCCCGGAAGAGGGCCGGCGGGATCAGCGGCGAGGTGCCGGTGCGCTGGCGCCGGACGAACAGGGCCGCGAAGAGCAGGCCGACGGTGATCGAGAGGACGTACCCGGGGTTCCAGCCCTCGGAGGGGATCTCCTTCAGGCCGTAGACGACGGGGAGCACGGCGGCCAGCGACAGCGGGACGCTCGGCCAGTCGAAGCGGCCGGGCGCGGGGTTCCTCGACTCGGGCAGCAGCACCGGACCGAGGAGGAGCAGCAGCGCCATCGCGGGCAGGTTCACCAGGAAGACCGAGCCCCACCAGAAGTGCTCGACCAGGAGGCCGCTCATCACCGAGCCGAGGGCGATGCCGCCGGTCATCACGCCGGACCACAGGCCGATCGCCTTCGCGCGCTGGGCCGGGTCGGTGAACATCGTGCGGAGCAGGCCCATGGTGGAGGGCATCAGGGTGGCGCCGCCGATGCCGAGGACCGCGCGGGCCGCGATCAGGGTCTCGGCGCTGTTCGCGTAGGCCGCGAGGAGCGAGGCGGCGCCGAAGGCCGCGGCGCCCAGGAGGAGGAGCTTGCGGCGGCCGACGCGGTCGCCGAGCGAGCCCATCGTCAGCAGCAGGCCGGCCAGGACGAAACCGTAGACGTCGAAGATCCACAGCTGCTGGGTGCCGCTCGGGCGCAGGTCGGCGCTGATCGCGGGGGTCGCGAAGTACAGGACGGAGACGTCCATCGAGACCAGCAGCAGCGGCAGCATCAGCACACCGAGCGCGGTCCACTCACGGCGTCCGGCGCGGACGGGGGCGGTGGTGCTCGTCGCGTTCATCGTCATGCCGGAGACTGTACGAGCGTCTTAAACGCTTGTCTAGGACAGCTGTATAAGTCACTCGTCTAGGACAGTTGTATGGGTCGTGGGTAGGCTGGTCGCATGGGACACCGTGAGGATCTGCTCGAAGGCGCCAAGCGCTGCCTGCTGGAGAAGGGCTTCCTGCGCACCACCGCGCGCGACATCGTGAAGGAGTCCGGCACCAACCTCGCCTCCATCGGCTACCACTACGGCTCGAAGGACGCCCTGCTGGTGCAGGCGTACATCTCGCTGATCGAGGGCGTGGGGGAGCGGTTCGACCCGGGCGCCGCGGCGGAGGTGACGCAGCCCGCGGGATCACTGGAGCGCTTCCAGGAGATCTGGGCCGGAGTCATCCGCACGGTGCCCGAGTCGCGGCCGATCTGGCTGCTCAGCTTCGAGCTGATGTTCCAGGACGAGCGGCTGGAGGAGGTGCGCAAGCTCCTCGCCGAGGCGCAGCGGGAGGGCCGCGCGGGACTCGCGTCCATGTTCACCGGCATCCCGGAGGCGGACCTCGGCCCGGAGGCGGTCGAGACCGAGGGCCGCTTCTACCAGACCCTCCTCAACGGGCTCATGGTCCAGTGGCTCTTCGACCCCGACTCGGCGACCACCGCCGAGCAGCTCACCGAGGGGCTGCGGCGGATGATCGCCGCAGTGGACAGGAGCTGACCGGCGCACACCGCGCACGCTCCCCCGGGGGGACGAGGGGACTGCGACGAGAGGGCCTAGGCGCGCACCGGGTCCCCACCGGTATCCGCCCGCCGGTCGCGTACCGCCGGTCCCAGGGCGCCCAGCATCAGCAGCCCGGTCAGCGCGAAGCCCCACGCGTACCCGGTGTGCGCCGCGAGGAGACCGAAGCCCGCGGCGCCCACCCCCATGCCGCCGTCGTAGGCGAGGTTCCACAGGGCGCTGACCGTGCCGTACGACGCCGCGGAGACCCGGCCGTACATGAGGGTGAGCGTGGCGTTCTGGGCCACGCCGAAGCCGGTGCCGAAGACCGCCGCGCCCACCAGCACGGCGACGGGGCTGGAGGTCGCCGCGAGGGCCGACAGTCCGGCGGCCGACACCAGCAGTCCCGGCACGACCAGCCGCGCGGAGCCCCGGCGGTCGCCGTACCGCCCCGCCGCCCAGCGGGCCGCGGTCGACGCCGTGCTCTGCACCAGCAGGGCCGCCGTCGCGACGCCGGACGCGCGCGGGACCGCCAGCGGCAGGAAGGTGACGAGAATGCCGGCGGCGACGGCGGTGGCCGCGAACACCACGGTGGGCCGCCGCAGTCCGCCGGTCCGCACGGCCCCCACCACGCCGACGGCCACCGCCGGCCCACCCCCAGCGGACTCCCGGCCCCGGGAGGCAGCCGTCTCTCCGCCCGCGCGCAGGGCCGGAACCGTCGGGATCACCGCGAGGGCGGCCAGGCCCGCCGCCGTGGTGACCGGGGCGTAGCCGACGTGGCCGGCCAGCCAGATGCCCAGGGGCAGGGCGAGGAGCGACGGCACGCCTCCGACCAGCCCGACGAGGGCCAGCCCCTCGCCCCTGCGTCCGGCCGGGATCAGCGCCGCGGTCAGGGCGCCGCCGGCGACCATCGTGAGGCCGAAGCCCAGACCCCGCACCAGACACACCGCCGCCGTCCAGACCGGGGCGTCGGAAAGCGGCAGGGCGAGCGCGGGCGCGCCCAGCAGGAAGAGACCGGCCGCCAGCGGGCCCCGGCTGCCGAACCGGCCGAGGATCCGCGGCCCGGTCAGCTCGCCGAGCACCGTGGACAGCATCAGCGTGCCGGTCGCGAGGCCCGCCCCGTCGCGGCCCGCGTGCGCGGGCACCGCCGACAGCAGCAGGAAGAAGCTCACCGTCGACCCCACCACGCTGACGAACCGCAGCAGCAGGGCACGGCTGAGCAGCGGTGGTCGAGGGGCCGGGGCGGTGGTGGGGGCGCCGGGTCGCGCTGTCGGGTTCATGCCGTCGACGCTAGGCAGCGACCGGACCGCCGGTAAGCTCCAATTCCATGACTGTGCAGTGGGCCGGTCTCTCCCCCGAACTGCTGCTGACCGTCGACCGGAACAGCGGTGAACAGCTGCGCGTCCAGCTGGAACGACAGCTGCGGGACGCCATCCGCGCAGGACGGCTGCGCGCCGGCGAACGCCTCCCGTCCTCCCGGGAACTGGCCCGCCAGCTGGGCCTGTCCCGCGGCCTGGTCCAGGACTGCTACGCCCAGCTCCAGGCCGAGGGCTACCTCGTCACCCGCGTCGGGTCGGCCACCCGCGTGGCCTCCTGCGCGCCCGTCGCTCCGCCCGCGCCGCGGGCGGAGCCGGCCCCCGAGCCCGCGCGGCTGATCGCCGACTTCCGGCACGGCGTCCCCGACCTCGCCTCCTTCCCGCGCGCCGACTGGCTGTGGGCAATCAGGGAGGCGGCCCGCAGGATGCCGACCGCCGATCTCGGCTACGGCGACCCGCGCGGCAGCCGCGACCTGCGCACCGTCGTCGCCGCCTACCTGCGCCGGGTCCGCGCCGCCGCCGCCGACCCCGACCACACCCTCGTCTGCTCCGGCTACGCCCAGGGGCTCGCCCTCGTGCTGCAGGCCCTGGCCCGGGCCGGCGTCCGGGCCGTCGCCCACGAGGACCCGGGCAGCCCCGCCACGGCGACCGCGGCCATCCGCGCGGCGGGCCTCACCCCGGTCCCCGTCCCGGTCGACGCGCACGGCATCGACGTGGCGGCCCTGGCGGCGACCGGCGCCCAGGCGGTCATCGTCACCCCGGCCCACCAGTGGCCCACCGGGGTCCTCCTCGCCCCGCGGCGCCGGCACGCGCTGCTCGGCTGGGCGCGGCGCCATGACGCGTACGTCATCGAGGACGACTACGACGCCGAGTTCCGCTACGACAGGGAACCGGTCGGTGCGCTCCAGGGCCTCGCGGCCGACCGGGTCGTCTCGATCGGCACGGTCAGCAAGTCACTGGCCCCCGCGCTGCGCATCGGCTGGCTGCTGAGCCCGCCCGCGCTCACCGCGGAGGTCACCGAGCTGAAGCGGATCGCGGACCGCGGCACGCCCACCCTGGACCAGCTGGCCCTCGCCCGGCTGATCGAGTCCGGCCGGTACGACCGCCATCTGCGCCGCATGCGCGCCCTGTACGGGGCCCGCTGCACGACCCTGCGTGCCGCCCTCGCCGAGCACGCCCCGGTGGTGCGCCTGACCGGCCTGGCCGCGGGCTTCCACGCCGTGGCCCACCTGCCGGCCGGGGCGGACGAGCAGACGGTGATCGACGCGGCGCGCGCCCGCCGCGTCGGCCTGTACGGCATGAGTGCCTGCCGCACCTCGCCGGTCACCGGGCCGCCCCAGCTCGTCCTCGGGTTCGGTGACGTGACCGAACGGGCGATCGCGGCGGGCATCGCGGCGGTCGGCGCGGTACTGAGCGGAGCACCGGACGGCTGAGCCGCCCTCCCCGAACCGACGGGCCGGCTAGAGCCGGGCGCGCTTCAGCGCCATGTGCAGCAGCAGCCGGTCCTCGCCGTCGTCCAGGTCCAGGCCGGTCAGCTGTTCCACCCGGGACAGGCGGTAGTACAGCGTCTGCCGGTGGATGCCCAGCTCGGTGGCCGTGCGGCCGGCCTGGCCCGCGCAGTCGAGGAACACCTCCGCGGTGCGGGCCAGTTCCCGGTGGGCGGGGGAGAGGAGCGGGCCGACCACACGGTCGTGCGCGGCCTGCGGCGGCAGCGCGGTCAGCAGCCGGTACGGCCCGATCCGCGCCCACTGCGCGACCGGGCCGAAGCGCGGCTCGGCCAGTGCGGCACGCGCCGCGGCCGCTGCCTCCTGCCAGACCGTGCCCAGCTCGGCGAGGCCGACGCGGGGCTCGCCGACCCCGGCCGCGCAGCCGGTGGCCCCGACGGC
>NZ_JBEXKG010000251.1:0-7481 GCF_040609555.1 Streptomyces sp. NPDC004658 | reverse complement strand
CGGCGGGCGGGGTGAGCGGCCCGGGGCCGGCCGGGGCCGTGAGGGCCGCGGGCTCGGGGGCGGCGACGCCGGGGACGCCCTTGACGGAGCCGTCGGGGCCGAGGAAGGCCGGGTCGCCGCCGGGGACCATGCCGAGTTCGCGGGCCCGGCGCTGCAGGGCGTCCGGGGACGAGTAGGCGTCGATGTCCCGCTGGAGGGCCTGTTCCTCGTCGGTGAGGTTCTTCGTCTGCTTCTGCAGGTCGGCGAGTTTGAACGAGCCTTCGCTGAGCGCGGAGTTCAGCACCAGCAGCCCGATGAGGCCGCCGCCGAGGAGCACGACGACGAGCAGGACGAACGGGGTGCGGGCCGCCTGGGCGCGACCGGCCGGGAAGAGCCGGGCGAGCCGGGCGGCCCTCCCCTTCAGCTCGGGTTTCCTGCTCACTGCTCCCCCGGTGCGTGCGGGACACCGCTCCCCCGGTGCGCGGGGGAACCCTTCCGACCCGTCTCGCTCACTCGACGTCCTCCCGGATGCGTTCGGCACCCCGCAGTCTGGCCGGTGCGGCCCGGCGGTTCTCGGCGATCTCTTCCTCGGTGGGAAGTTCGGCACCACGGGTGAGCAGCTTGAGCCGCGGCTGGTACCGCTCGGGCACGACGGGCAGCCCGGGCGGCGCAGTCGACGCGGCCCCGGCCGCGAACACCTGCTTGACGAGCCGGTCTTCGAGCGAGTGGTACGACAGCACGGCGATGCGCCCGCCGACGTCCAGGGCCTTCACGGCGGCCGGGATCGCCCGCTCCAGGACCGACAGTTCGCCGTTGACCTCGATCCGCAGGGCCTGGAAGGTGCGCTTGGCCGGGTTGCCACCGGTGCGCTTGGCGGCCTGCGGCAGCGCGTCCCGGATGAGTTCGACGAGCCGCGCGCTGTTGCTGAACGGCTCCTTCTCGCGCTCCCGGACGATCGCGGCGACGATCCGCTTGGCCTGCTTCTCCTCGCCGTACGCCCGCAGGATCCGCACGAGTTCGCCGGCCGGGTAGGTGTTGAGGACCTCGGCGGCGCTGATCCCGGTCGTCTGGTCCATGCGCATGTCCAGGGGCGCGTCCTGCGCGTAGGCGAAGCCGCGGTCGGCCTCGTCGAGCTGCATGGAGGAGACGCCGAGGTCGAACAGCACACCCTGCACGCGCGCGATGCCGAGCCGGTCCAGCACCTCGGGCAGCTCGTCGTACACGGCGTGCACGAGGGTGGCGCGGTCCCCGTAGGGGGCCAGCCGCTCGCCGGACAGCCGCAGGGCCTCCTTGTCCCGGTCGAGGCCGATCAGCCGCGCCCCGGGGAACCGGCCGAGCAGTGCCTCGCTGTGCCCGCCGAGGCCGAGGGTGCAGTCGACGACCACCGATCCCGGCTGCTCCAGGGCGGGCGCCAGCAGGTCCAGGCACCGCTGGAGCATCACCGGGACGTGTCGACTCTGGCTCAAGGGGGCCTCTCAGGATCCGGCGCAGGATACGCACCGCCGCGGGTCCCCGCCAGCTCGTGAAGGGGCGGCCTGCCGGCGCCGGAAGCGTCAGCCGACCGGGAGCGGGAGGAGGCCGAGCCGTACGTACGCGCCGCGCGCGTGGGGAGACGGTCCGGGCGCATGCCGGGGTCTCCGGGGGTTTCACCAGCAGGAAGAGCCACGCCTCCCGCTTCGCGCCACTTTAGTCCACCCTGTCTCGCGGTCAATCAACCGGCCTGCGCGTCGCGCACCGCGCGCGGACCGGGGAGGTCATTCGAACGGATTCATCCGTCCGGTCGGGTTCGCCCTCCGTGTGGGTTAGCTCACAACATGCCACGATGACGATTTTTGTCCTCTCTCACAGCACGCCGGAACCCGGGGTGACCAGTAACGTCGTCACCATGACGACTTCTGCAGCAGTGCCCACTGGATCCGAAGGCGCCATAGCGGCCGGAGACACCGTGACCGACCGCCTCGTGGAGGCCAACCGGCGGTACGCCGAAGCCTTCACGGACCCCGGCATGGACGCCCGCCCCGTTCTGCACGTCGCGGTGGTCGCGTGCATGGACGCCCGGCTCGACCTGCACAAGGCCCTCGGCCTGCAGCTGGGCGACTGCCACACGATCCGCAACGCGGGCGGTGTGGTCACCGACGACGTCATCCGGTCGCTGACCGTCAGCCAGCGCAAGCTCGGCACCCGCAGCGTCGTGCTCATCCACCACACCGGCTGCGGCATGGAGTCCCTCACGGAGGACTTCCGCACCGAACTGGAGATGGAGGTCGGCCAGCGGCCGTCCTGGGCGGTGGAGTCCTTCCGCGACGTGGACCAGGACGTGCGCCAGTCCATGCAGCGGGTGCGCACCTCGCCGTTCCTGCTGCACACCGACGACGTCCGCGGCTTCGTCTTCGACGTGCGCACCGGTCTGCTGCGCGAGGTCGACCCGGCCTGATCCGGGGTGCCGGCCCGCCGCCCGGAACGCATCCCGCCGTCCCGTATCGAAAATGCGGTCGAAAAGCCGTAAGACCGGCATCGTGCGGGCAGTTGTCCACAGGCGAGTGACACGAATCGGTAACGGCAGCAAGAATGCGGGGTGTGACGTCACGCGGGGCTTCTCCCGCGTGGTGTCCGTGTTTCGGGGTGGGCCGGTCGCGCACGAGAGCGTCGGCCCGGAAAGAACGGGCCGAGGAGGGCCGGGTGACGACCTATGAGGATCCTGCGAGCCATGGGGGTCCCCCCACCCGGGCGTATGCGGGGGTGGGGGAAGATCTGACCGCCACGGTGGAGCGGGTGCGCGGTTCGGTGGAGGGCGTGATCGAGGGCAAGCCCGAGGTCGTGCGGCTCGCGCTGACCGTGCTGCTCGCGGAGGGCCACCTGCTGATCGAGGACGTCCCCGGGGTGGGCAAGACGATGCTCGCCAAGGCGCTGGCGCGGTCCATCGACTGCTCGGTGCGGCGCATCCAGTTCACACCGGACCTGCTGCCCTCGGACATCACGGGCGTGTCGATCTGGGACCAGCAGCGCCGGGACTTCGAGTTCAAGCCGGGCGCCATCTTCGCGCAGATCGTGATCGGCGACGAGATCAACCGCGCCTCCCCCAAGACCCAGTCCGCGCTGCTGGAGTCCATGGAGGAGCGGCAGGTCACCATCGACGGGCAGACGTACGAACTGCCCAGTCCCTTCATGGTGGTGGCCACCCAGAACCCGGTCGAGATGGAGGGCACCTACCCGCTGCCCGAGGCCCAGCGCGACCGCTTCATGGCCCGCGTCTCCGTCGGCTACCCGAGCGTGGAGGCCGAACTGCGGATGCTCGACGTCCACGGCGGGGTCAGCCCGCTGGAGGACCTCCAGCCGGTGGCGCACGCCCACGAGATCGTGAAGCTGATCGAGGCGGTCCGCGGGGTGCACGTCGCCGAGCCGGTCCGCCGCTACGCGGTCGAGCTGGTCGCCGCCACCCGCACCCACCCCGACCTCAGACTCGGCGCCTCCCCGCGCGCGACGCTGCACCTGCTGCGCGCGGCCAAGGCGTCTGCGGCCCTCGCCGGCCGGGAGTACGCGCTGCCGGACGACGTCCAGGCACTCACCGTCGCCGTCCTCGCCCACCGCCTGCTGCCCACCGCCCAGGCCCAGCTGAACCGCCGCACGGCCGAGCAGGTCGTGCTGGAGATCCTCCAGCACACCCCGGTGCCCACCGCCCAGGCCCCCGCGCCGCAGAACGGCTTCGGCGGCCTGGGCCGCAGCGTCCCGGCCTACCCCCAGCAGCCCCCGCGGAGTCTGTGATGACCTCCTGGGGGGCCGGGCCGGCGGAGGCCGACCGCGGGGAGGCGGGCGGCATCCGTACGGCCCTCGCGGGTCTCACCACCCGGGGCCGCTCCTTCCTCGCGGCCGGGATCGCCGCCGCGATCTGCTCGTTCGTCCTGGGCCTGAGCGAGCTGCTGCGGGTCGGCCTGCTGCTCGCCGTACTGCCCCTGATCTGCGCGATCGTGCTGTACCGCACGCGCTACCGGGTGGCCGCGACCCGCCGCCTCGCCCCCGCGCGCGTCCCCGCCGGCAGCGAGGCGCGGGTGCACCTGCGCATGGACAACGTCTCCCGGCTGCCCACCGGCCTGCTGATGCTCCAGGACCGGGTGCCGTACGTCCTCGGGCCCCGGCCCCGCTTCGTGCTGGACCGGGTCGAGCCGGGCGGCCGCCGCGAGGTGTCCTACCGGGTCCGCTCCGACCTGCGGGGCCGCTATCCGCTCGGCCCGCTCCAGCTGCGGCTCACCGACCCCTTCGGCATGTGCGAGCTGACCCGGTCCTTCTCGACGTACGACACCCTGACGGTCATCCCGCGCGTGGAGCCGCTCTCCCCGGTCCGCTTCGGCGGCGAGGCCAAGGGGTACGGCGACGGGCGGCAGCGCTCACTGGCCCTCGCCGGCGAGGACGACGTCATCCCGCGCGGCTACCGCTACGGCGACGACCTGCGCCGGGTGCACTGGCGGTCCACCGCGCGCTACGGCGAGCTGATGGTGCGCCGCGAGGAGCAGCCGCGGCGCTCCCGGTGCACCGTGCTCCTGGACACCCGCGGCGGCGCCTACGAGGGCGCGGGCCCGGACTCGGCCTTCGAGTGGGCCGTCTCCGGAGCCGCCTCCGTGCTGGTGCACATGCTGGAGCGCGGCTTCTCGGTACGGCTGCTGACCGACAGCGGCAGCGCGGTGCCCGGCGAGGGCGCCGACGGGTTCGCGGGCACCGGCCAGGAGACGGCGGACGCGGCCGGGCTGATGATGGACACCCTCGCGGTGATCGACCACTCCGACGGCACCGGGCTGTCCCGGGCGTACGACGTGCTGCGCGGCGGCAACGAGGGGTTGCTGATCGCCTTCCTCGGCGACCTGGACGAGGAGCAGGCCACGACGGTCGCCAAGATGAGCCGGCGCAGCGGAGGCGCCGTCGCCTTCGTGCTGGACCCCGGCACCTGGACCCGGGAGGCGAACGACGTGCCCCGCCCGGGCGACCGGCACGAGGAGCGGCTGCGGATGCTGCGCGAGGCGGGCTGGACGGCGCTGAGCGTGCCGCGCGGCGCCTCGCTGGACGAACTGTGGCGGCAGGCGGACCGGGAGCGCTCCGGTCTGGCCGCCGTGACCGGGGAGGCGCGGGGATGAGCGGGCGGGCACGACTGGCACTGTGCGCGGCGGCGGCCACCCTGATGGCCTCCTGCGCGCTGCTGCCGCTGGTCGCCGAGCCGACCTGGCTCGTGCAGCTGATCCCGCTGGTGGCCATCCAGACCGGGGTGGGCGCGGCGGCCCGGCGGGTCCCGCTGGGCCGGACGCTGACCGTGGCGGTGCAGACACTGGTCACCCTGATGCTGCTGACCCTGGTCTTCGCCCGGGGGCACGCGCTCATCGGGCTGATCCCGGGCCCGGACACCTTCCGGTACTTCGGCGACCTGCTCCAGCAGGGCACGGACGACGTCAGCCGGTACGCGCCACCGGCGCCGGTCACCGACGGCATCAAGCTGATGCTGATCGGCGGCGTGCTGCTGATCGGGCTGCTGGTGGACACGCTCGCGGTGACCCTGCGCAGCGCTGCCCCGGCCGGGCTGCCGCTGCTCGCGCTGTACTCGGTGGCCGCGGGCCTGTCCGGCGGCGGCGCGGGCTGGCTGTGGTTCCTGGTGGCGGCGGCCGGCTACCTGATGCTGCTGCTCGCGGAGGGCCGGGACCGGCTCGCCCAGTGGGGCCGGGTCTTCGGCGGCGCGCCCCGTACCCCGGGCGGCCCGGAGAGCGCCGTGGCGCCGGTGCGCACCGGACGCCGGATCGGCGCGGTGGCGCTCGGTGTGGCCCTGGTGGTGCCGCTCGCCCTGCCCACGATCAACGGCGGCCTGCTGGACGCGGCGGGCACCGGCGTGGGGGTGGGCAGCGGCAACGGGGGCACGATCTCGGCGGTCAACCCGCTGGTGTCGCTGCGCGACAACCTGAACACGAACGACGACCGCCAGGTGCTGACGCTGCGGACGGACACCAACGACATCTCCGACCTGTACCTGCGGATCGTCTCCCTGGACGACTTCGACGGCACCACCTGGAAGCCGGCCCAGCGGCACATCGTCGGTGTGCCGGACAGGCTCCCCACGCCCATCGGCCTGGGCTCGGACGTCGAGAGCGGCAAGGTGACGACGACCGTCACGGCGGCGGACTGGTACGCGCAGGACTGGCTGCCGATGCCGTATCCGCCGAGCGAGGTGAAGGTCAGCGGCCGGTGGCGGTACGAGCCCGTCGGGATGACCCTCGTCGGCGATCGCGGCCAGACCACGCGCGGCGAGACCTACCAGGTGACCAGCCTGGACGTGCGGCCGACGGCGGAGCAGCTGGCCGCCGCGCCCCAACCGCCGGCCGCTCTGCGGCGCGAGTACACCAAGGTGCCGTCCTCGCTGCCGAAGGTGGTGGAACGCACGGCGCGGGAGATCACGGCGGGCGCGAGCAATCACTACGAGGAGGCCGTGAAGCTCCAGGACTGGTTCGCGGTCAACGGGGGCTTCCAGTACGACACCTCCGTGCAGGTGGGCCGCGGCCCCGGCGCGATCGCGAATTTCCTGAAGAAGAAGCAGGGCTTCTGCGTCCACTTCTCCTTCACGATGGCCGCGATGGCCCGCACCCTCGGCATCCCGGCCCGGGTCGCCGTGGGCTTCGCGCCCGGCACCCCGCAGGGCGACGGCACGGTCGCGGTGAACCAGAAGGACGCGCACGCCTGGCCCGAGCTGTACTTCGAGGGCGTGGGCTGGACCCGCTTCGAGCCGACCCCCACCCGGGGCACGACACCGTCGTACACCCAGTCCGACACGCCCGGCAGCTCGCTGCCGGACGAGGCGCTGCCGTCCAAGGGCGCGTCCTCGGCGCCGTCGGCGGAGGCCTCGCCGAGCGAGAGCTGCGCCGGTGAGCTGCGCAGGCTCCAGGCCTGCGGCAGCCCGTCCGCGGCGGCGGCCCCGCACCACGAGGACGGCGGCGGCGGCTGGTGGTGGTGGCCGCTGATCGGGCTGGGCGCGCTGCTGGTCCTGGCGGTTCCGCTGTCGCCGCTGCTGTGGCGGGAACGGATGCGCGGGCGCCGGCTGGGCGGGCACGCCCGGACGGCGGGGGGCGCGGCGGCGCACACCCTGGCGGCCTGGCAGGAGCTGACCGACAGCGCCTGGGACCACGGCATCGTGCCGGACGAGTCGCTGACTCCGCGCAAGGCCGCCGAGCGGATCGTCCGGCTCGGCCATCTCGATCCGGCGACCGGGGCCGCGGTGCACCGGGTGGCGGACGCGGTGGAGCAGGTGCTCTACGCGCCCCGGCCGCGCCCGGCGGCGGGGACGGCGCAGGACGTGCGCCGGGTGACCGAGGGGCTGCGGGCCACGGTGAGCACCGGGACGCGACTGCGGGCACGGTTGCTGCCCCGCTCCTCGGTACGGGTGCCCGGCCGCACGGTGCTGCTGTTCGCGGCGATCCTCCTCCTGCACGGTCTGCTGAACACCTTCGGCGTCCGGATCGTCGCGTTCCTGAACAGCG
>NZ_JBEXKG010000250.1:0-7585 GCF_040609555.1 Streptomyces sp. NPDC004658 | reverse complement strand
CGCCTCCCGCCGCTCCGCTCAGCGGGCCGCCCGGCGGGTCCGGCGCCGGAACCTCGCCCTGGCCGTCGTCACCGTCAGCGGCCTGGTCGTCCTGCCCGTGACGCTGTGGTCGGCGCTCGGCTCCGACGACGGCCCGCCCTCCGGCCCCGCCGGCACGCCCTCCCGGACGCCGGGCGGGGAAGTGGCCTCCCCCGGCCCCTCCTGGGCCGGACGGGACGCCCCTGGTCAGAGCGCCTTGCAGGGCAGGCTGCGCAACCTCGCCTCCGGCCTGTGCGTGGCCGTCGCCGGCGACAGGGCCGTCCAGGGCGCCGAGACGGAGCTCTCCGACTGCTCCGCCGCCGCGACCCAGCAGTGGACGTACGAGACCGACGGTCTGCTGCGCAGCGCCGCCGCCCCCGATCTGTGCCTGGACTCCCGCCTCGGCTACTCCGTGCGCCTCGAACCGTGCACGGCCACCGGCAAGGCCGCCCGCGACCTCCACTACGACTTCACGCTCCAGGGCGCCCTGGTACCGCGCTCCGACCAGGAACTGGCCCTCACCCCGGCCGCCACCGACGGCTCCGGCGCCCTCGTGCTCAAGACCCGCGCCCCGGGCACCGCCCAGCGCTGGGCCATCGACACCGCCCACCCGGACCTGCGGATGGAGAACGTCCACTGGGACGGCGACAACAGCCCCGTGCAAGCCGCACGACCGTGACGAGGGGCGCACCGCACCCCGGCGCCCCGAGCCCTTAGGGGTGGTGATGCGGCGGCGGTGGCGGGATCGTGTCCAGACGCGGGGCCGGTTCCGGCCAGACCAGCAGGACCGGGCAGGGCGCGTGGTCGACGGCGAAGCGGACGGCCGGGCCGAGGCTCTTCGGGCCCAGCCGGGACCGGTCACCGTCCCGTGCCAGGACCAGCAGTCCGGCACCCTCGGCGGCGGCCACCACCTCCCGCTCGACCCGGCCCGACCGCTCCTCGCGCACACAGGGCCGGCCCAGGCGTTCGGCCGCCGCGTCGAGCAGCGCGGCCGCCGACGTGCCGCCGAGCGCTTCGAGACGGTCGCCCGGGTCCTGCCCCCGCCGCCCGAGCAGCCCCGCGAAGGCTCCGTGCGCCACCGCGGGCACGTCCGGTCCGCTCACATGGAGCAGCACCACCTCGGCGTCGTCCGGTGTGTGGGCGCGCACCGCGTCCACACAGGCGGGCCAGGTGCCTTCCACGAGCCAGACGATCACGCGCATTCCTCGGCCTCCTCCGCTCACTACCTCACATGATCCGCAGCGACCCCCACAGTGCCACCACCGCGACGGCGAGGGACGAGGGCACCGCGAGCAGCCCGAGCCGGGTGAACTCCCCGAGGTCCACGTCGTGCTCGTGCTGGTGGACGATCCGCCGCCACAGCAGCGTGGCCAGCGACCCGGCGTAGGTGAGGTTGGGGCCGATGTTCACGCCGAGCAGCACGGCCAGGACGGCCCCCGGCCCGGCGGGCGCCGCCAGCGGCAGCAGCACCAGGACCGCGGGCAGGTTGTTGATCAGGTTGGCCAGCAGCGCGGCCAGCGCGGCGATCCCGAGCAGCGCGGCCAGCCCGGTACCGCCCGGCATCACCCGCCCGAGCACGTCCGAGAGCCCGTTGTCGACCACCGCCCGCACCACGATGCCCAGCGCCAGCACGAACGCGAGGAAGGCCGGGGCCGCCGCCCGTACGACGGTCAGCGGACCCGCCTTCCGGCGGACCAGCGCCCGCCCGGCCAGCACCAGCGCGCCCGCCGCGGCCACCCAGGCGGGCTCCACGCCGAACGCCGACGCCACCACGAACCCGGCCAGCGTGCAGCCGACGGTCACCAGCGCGAACAGCGGCAGCCCGGGCGGCTCACCGGTGTCCCGGCCCGCCGGGGCCGCCGCCGCCAGGTCCCGGGCGAAGAACCGCCGGAACACCAGGTACTCGGCGCCGATCGCGGCCAGCCACGGCAGCGCCATCAGTGCCGCGAACCGGGTGAAGCTCAGCCCGCTCGCCGCGAACGCCAGCAGGTTCGTCAGGTTGGACACGGGCAGCAGCAGCGACGCCGTGTTCGACAGATGCGTACAGGCGTAGACGTGCGGTTTGGGCCGTACGCCCGTCCGCGCGGCCGTGGCGAAGACCACCGGGGTGAGCAGCACGATCGTCGCGTCCAGGCTGAGGACGGCGGTGATGGCCGACGCCAGCGCGAACACCGCGGTCAGCAGGCGCACCGGACGGCCCGCCGCCCACCGCGCCGTCCACGCCCCGCACGCCTGGAACAGCCCCTCCACGTCACAGAAGTGGGCGAGCACCAGCACCGCCGCCAGGAAACCGACCACCGGGCCGAGCCGCTCCGCCTCGGCACGGGCGTGGTCGAGGGAGATCGCGCCGGTCGCTACGGCGATCCCGGCGGCCGGCACGGCCATGACCGCCTCCGGCCACCCGAAGGGCCGCACGACGGCCCAGGCCAGCACGGCGACCAGCAGGACAGCGGACAGTGCCTCGGCGAGCGGGGTGTTCAGGGCGGGTCCTTCCGGAGTGGATCGTTGGTTTCCCGCCCATGAAAACAGACGATCCTGAACGGGTTACGACGCCCCGGCGCCCGCCGCGCCCAGGAACTCCGCCCAGCCGCCCGCCGGGGACTGCCCGGGCACGAGCGTGCGCAGCTTGCGCAGCACCGCCGGGTCCTGCGCCTCCAGCCAGGCCACCAACTGCTTGAAGGACACGAAGCGCACGTCGTCGTAGGCGGCCATCCTGCCGATCGCCTCCTCGACGGCGTCCATGTAGATGCCGCCGTTCCAGCGTTCGAAGTGGTTGCCGATGAAGAGGGGCGCGCGGTTGGTCTCGTAGGCCCGCCGGAAGCCGGCCAGGTAGGTGTCGCGGGCCTGGACGCGCCAGGTGTCGTACTGCGCGCGGTCGCCGAGCGGGTTGCCGCCGGACTGGTTGAACATCATGTTGTAGTCCATCGAGAGGACCTGGAAGGAGTGCCCGGCGAACGGTATGGACTGCAGCGGGAAGTCCCAGAGTCTGCCGCCCTGCACCTTGCCGGGCCAGACCTGGAGGCCGCCGGGGGAGCTGGCGTCGTACTTCCAGCCGAGCGCGGCGGCGGTGGGCAGCAGACCGGCCTGGCCCTCGAGACAGGGGGTCCGGCCACCGATCAGCTCCTTGCGGTAGTCGAATGGGAGCGGGTCAAGGTCGGTGAAGCCGGTGTTGGTCTTCCACTTCGTCACGAAGTCCACGGCCTGGTCGATCTCGCTGCGCCACTCGGCCGGGGACCAGTTGCGCACGCCGCTCGCGCCGCAGAAGTGCCCGTTGAAGTGGGTGCCGATCTCGTGGCCCTCCAGCCAGGCCGCGCGCACCTGCTGGAGCGTGGCGTGGATGTGCCGGTCGGCGAGGTAGCCGATCGCGGAGGCGCCGACCGGGTGCTGCGGCGGCCGGTACAGGTCCTTCCTGGACTCGGGCAGGGTGTAGATGCCGCTGAGGAAGAACGTCATCCCGGCGCCGTGGTCGGCGGCCACCTTGCGGAACCGGGAGAACAGCTTGTTGCTCAGCTCGCCCGCGCCGTCCCACGAGAACACCACGAACTGCGGGGGCCGCTGGCCGGGACGCAGCCGTTCCGGCTTCGGCTGGTGCGGCTGGGCGCCGGTGTCGGCGGTCGAGCCGTCGCCGATCGGCTTCACCGGCCGGGCCTGCGCGGTGCCCTTCCCGTCCGCCGGGTCCGGCCCGCCGATCCTCAGGCCGGTGCCGGACGAGCAGGCGGCCAGAGTTCCGAGGGCGCCCGCCGCCGCCCCGGCCGTCAGTACCCGCCTGCGTGAGATCCCGCTCATCTTCTCCCCGAATCCCTGGTCGTGGCCCCTGGGGGGCCGTCTCTCCGTGCGGTCGACCGGGTTCGATGACCGGAGGCCGGCAAAAGATCGCGGCTCGCGGCGGCTGTTGCCGTCCTGTGACAGTCGTGGCGCCGGCATGACGAACGGGCTCCCGCCGCCCCGGCATGACGGACCCCGCTGCCTCGGGGGAGTGACAGCGGGGTCCGCGTGGAGGGGCGCCGGGTCAGGAAGGTCCGGCGCCGGGGGTGAACACCGTCAGGCGGACGGCGGAGGAGTTGCCGGAGACCGGCACCGGCCCGCCCTTCCACGCCACCTTCAGCTGGTCCCGCTCGTCCGGCGGGGTGACCAGCAGCGCGGCCGGCGTGGCCGTCTTCGCCCCGCTGATCCCCGGGTTGGAGAAGGTCAGCCCCGCCCAGGCGCTCTGCCCGGGCCTGAGCGTGACGGTCGCCGGGGTGCCCGGCGACCGCTTCGGGTCCGGGCCCAGCTGACCGCCGGAGGCGTCCACGAAGGCCGCCCCCGGATAGCCGTGCAGGGTGCAGGTCCGGGCGGAGGCGTTGGTGAGGACCACGGGGAAGTTCTCCTGGCCGGCGCCCGGGTCGTTGCGGCCCACGGAGGCGCGCAGCTCGGAGGTGTGGCAGCGGCTGCTCGCCGCGGCCGGGGTCGTCGTGGCCGTGCCGCCGCCCGAGGTCGCCGTCGCCCGGGGCGCGGACGACGTGCCGGTGCCGGGGGAGCCGGTGGCGGACGGCGCCGGGCTCGTCGTGCCGTCCGTCGCGGGGGCGGCCGTACCGGAGACGGTGGCCGGGGCGTCGCCGTGCGCGCTCGTGCCGTTGCCGCAGGCGGTCAGCAGGCCCAGCACGGCGGCCGTGCCCACGAGCAGGGCCCCGTGCCGCGCGGACCGGGGGGCGGACCGGGGGGTGTACACCATGTCGCTCAACACTCCTGGAGGTCACGGCACGCGACGGGAACGCGTGCCTAGGGCGCCGGGTGCGCCGTCGTCTTCGTCCGATGCGCGGACCGCCGGAAAAGTTCGGGACGCGCCGGGTTCCGTCGGGTTCTCTTCCCCGCCCCGCCCCTCGGCAGGCGCCGTTCAGGCCGCGCGCAGCGAACGGAGCAAACCGTCGGTCGCGTCCCCGCCGGCCCGCTCACGCACCTGCACGTACACCTGCGGTTGCGCCGCGCCGTCCGCCGGGACCAGCGCGGACTCGGTGACCGAGCCGCCGTCCGGGCATCCGCTCCAGGCCCGGACCAGCCCGTGCCAGTGGGCGTCCGTGAAGTCGTGGGCGCCCGTGTAGCGGCAGCCGGGGTGCGCGAGTGTCCTCACCCTCGCGGTGACGTCGCCGTGCCCGCCGACCCCCACGAACACCCCGTCCACGGGGGAGTCCAGATCGGACCAGCGGGACAGGTCGTCGGCCACCACCAGACCCGGTTCGTGCCCCGCCTTCAGCCCGAGCGCGTGCGGGTTCCAGCCGGAGTCGCGCAGTTCGCGGCCCCAGCCGGCGGGCACCCGCAGGCTCACCCGCCCGGTGACGTCCGCGACCCGCACCCCGTCGTCCGTGCCGCCGTCGCGGTGCAGCGCCACGGTCACCGCGACCGCCGCGGCGGTCGCGGCGAGGACCGCGGCGACGGCCAGCGTCACGGTGGTGAGCCGGCCGCGCACCCCGTCCAGGCGCCGCGCCGGCCGCACCGACGGGCCGGCGGCCAGCCGGTCCAGCTCGTCGGCGAACGCCAGGGCACCGGGCCAGCGCCGCGCCCGGTCCGGTTCCAGCGCGCGCAGCAGCGCCCGCTCCACGTCCGCGCCGAGTTCCGGCCGCAGCCGCCGGGGCGGTATCACCTTGCCCGGCGCTCCGGGCACGGTCCCGGTGAGCAGTTCGTAGCCCACCGCGCCCAGGCTGTAGACGTCCGCCCGCTCGTCGATGCCCTCGCCGGGCTCCGCCTGCTCCGGCGGCCGGTAGCCCGCGGAACCGGCCGCCAGGGTCAGCACCGACGCCTGCGCGAGGCTCTTGGCCAGCCCCAGGTCGGCGAGCAGCACCCGGCGGGTGCCGTCCGGCGCCGTGTGCAGCAGGACGTTGGTCGGCTTGATGTCGCGGTGGACGATGCCCGCCTCGTGCAGCGCGGCGGCGCCGCGCGCGGCCTCGGCGGTCAGCGCGAGCGCCTCCCGCACCGGCAGCGGACCGCCCGCCGGCAGATCGGCGAGGGTGCCCCCGGCGGCGTACTCCATCACGAAGTACGGCCTGCCGTCCGGGAGTTCCCCGATGTCGTAGACCTGCACCACCCGGCTTGTCCCGGCCCGGCGCAGCAGCCGGGCCTCGGACAGGAAGCGCTCCCGGACGTCGAGCCGGTGCGCCCAGTTCTCGGCGAGGACCTTCACCGCCACCGGGGCCTGGAGTTCGGGGTCGTGCGCCAGCCACACCGTGGCGAAGGCGCCACTGCCCAGCGGCCGTTCGAGGCGGTGGCGGCCGATCCGCTCCAGGGGGTGCATACGACTATCATGCATGGCCTGAGATCGACGTGGAGGGGGGCCCGTCCGTGCAGGACCAGGCGCCGACGGAAGACCTCGCCCGGCGCGCCGCCGCCGGCGACAGCGGGGCCCTGGACCGGCTGCTGACCGAGATCCGGCCCGAGGTCGTGCGCCGCTGCGCGCGCTTCCTGCCCTGCCGGGAGGACGCCGAGGAGGCCGCCCAGGACGTGCTGCTCCAGGTCGCCCGGCACATCACCGGCTTCCGGGGCCGCAGCCGCTTCGGCACCTGGCTGTACACCGTCGTCGCCAACTGCTGCCGGCAGAAGTACCGCGAGCTGAAGCGGCGGGCCGCCGAGCAGCCCGCGGCCATCGAGCCCGCCCACGCCGTGGACCCGCGCACCACCAGCGTCATCGCCGGCTCCCGGGTGGATCTGCTGGAGGCCCTGGAACGGCTGGAGCGCGAGCATCCGCATCTGGTGGCGCCGCTGGTCTACCGGGACATCTGCCAGCTGGACTACGCGGAGGCCGCCGAGCGCGCGGGCATCCCGCTCGGCACCCTCAAGTCCCGCCTGCACGAGGCCCGCAAGCAGGTGCGGCCCTGGCTGGCCGCCTCCTGAGACGCCGCCCCGGGCCTACTGGTCCTCCTCGTACAGCGGCAGCTCCGCCCAGATCGTCTTGCCCTCCGGGGTGTGCCGGCTGCCCCAGCGCTGGGTGAGCTGGGCGACCAGCAGCAGACCCCGGCCGCCCTCGTCGAAGGTCTTCGCCCGGCGCAGGTGCGGGGCGGTGTGGCTGGTGTCGGAGACCTCGCAGATCAGCGTGGTCGCGTCGTGGATCAGCCGGAGCCGGATCGGCCGGGCCCCGTACCGGATGGCGTTGGTGACCAGCTCGCTGACCACCAGCTCCGCCGTGAACGTCGCCTCGCTCAGCGACCATGCGTCCAGCTGGTCCACGACCTGCTTGCGGATCGGCGCGACCAGCGCCGGGTCGGCGGGGATGTCCCAGGTCGCCACCTGCGAGGCGGGCAGGCCCCGGGTGCGGGCCAGCAGCAGCGCCACGTCGTCCGGAGCGGCCCCGCCCGGGAGCAGGGTGTGCAGCACGCCGTCGCACGCCTCGTCCAGGGAGTCCGCGTCCTGCCCCAGCGCCCGGTACAACAGCTCGCGGCTGGCGTCCACGTCCCGCTCCCGGGACTGCACCAGGCCGTCCGTGTAGAGGGCGAGGACGGTGCCCTCGGGCAGGTCCACCTCGGTGGACTCGAACGGCAGCCCGCCGAGGCCGAGCGGGGGACCGGCGGGCAGGTCCAGCAGCTGCGGCCGGCCGCCCGGC
>NZ_JBEXKG010000249.1:0-7619 GCF_040609555.1 Streptomyces sp. NPDC004658 | reverse complement strand
GGAGCGCGTCGAGAATGGTGTCGCTGATCTGGTCAGCGATCTTGTCGGGGTGACCCTCGGTCACGGACTCCGAGGTGAACAGGCGACGGGACACAGGTGACCCCTTCCGGACGATGCCGCGATCGGGAACAGGCGGTTCGTGCGCATCCTGGGTCCCCGCGCTCGTGGAGCGCTCGTGCGCGCCTCGTACCCGCGGGCCGGAACCACGCGAGAGCGGCGCAGCACCGTCCGGGTCAGTGGGCGGCCAGCGGCCCGGGCGGCACCAGCAGCCCGCCCGGGCGCCGCTTCAGGCCGTTCTGCTCGGCCGGCTCGGGCCGGCGCCCCGCGGGCGCCGGCCGTCCGGCGCGGGTGGCCGGGTGCTGCTCCGCGCCGTCGCCGGACAGGATCGCCTGGTGCAGCCGTCGCAGCCGGGAGGAGGGTTCCAGCCCCAGCTCCTCCACCATGATCTCCCGCAGCCGCCGGTACGCCTCCAGCGCGCGCCAGCGGTGGCCGGTGCGGTGGAGCGCGGTCATGAGGTGGGCCCAGAGGTTCTCGTTGAGCGGGTAGGCCGCGGTGAGGGCCGTCAGCTCGCCGAGCAGGTCGCCGTGCTTGCCGCGTTCCAGGTCGGTCTCGATCCGGGCGTCCAGGAGAGAGAGCCGTACCTCGTTCAGCCTGACCACCTCACGGCGCAGTACCGGGCCGGTGCGCACGTCCGTCAGCGGGGCCCCGCGCCACATGTCGAGGGCGCGGGCGAGGGTCCGGGAGGCGGTTTCGGTGTCGCCCCGGTCGGCGGCGGCGCGCCCCTCCTCCGCGAGCCGTTCGAAGGCGTGCACGTCGACCTGGTCCAGGGGTACGTCGAGCGAGTATCCGCCGTAGCGGGTGGCCAGCACGCTCTTGCCGGCGCCCGGCTCACCGAGGGCCGCGTCCAGGCCTTTGCGGATCTGGAGCACGTAGGTCTGGACCGTGGTGGCGGCGCTCGGCGGCGGGGCGTCCTTCCACAGTTCCGTCATCAGGGTGGGGACGGTCACCATGCGTCCGGCCCCGAGCGCCAGCAGGGCGAGGATCTGGCGCGGCTTGGCCGCGCTGGGCACGAAGGCGCGTCCGCCGGCCTGGGCCTGTAGCGGTCCGAGCAGTTTGATGTCCATCTGCATGAACTCCCTCTCCCGTCTGCGGCGCCGTCCATCACCCAACCCGGGAAGGCTTCCACTCGGCCGTCGGCGCGCCCAGTGCGCTCGTCACACCGCGGCCCGTGAAAAACGCATGGTGTGGGTGTGACGGATGCACTGTCGTGCCCCTGCCACGCGAGGTGACAATCGCCGCGCCGCACCCCAGAGGCGGCCCTCCGCGTCACACCCGCCCGACGCGGTCCCCGCGCCATCCGCTCCCCACCGGAGGAACCGTGGACGCCCTGCACCCCACATCGCACCCTCTCCCCGTCGCCCGGCCCGCCGCCGAGCACGCGTCCGCACCGGCCGGTGCGGACGAACTGTCCGTCGTGAGCCTGCGGCGGCCGTCCACGGAGACGACCGCCCTGTTCACGATCTGCCTGCGTGACGAGCACCCGGCCGGAGCGTGACCACCGGGGAGCCGGCCGCCGCCGACCCGCTCGTCGGCTTCGGACGCCACCTGCGGGTCGATGTGCTGCCCGGCGGGGACGTGTTCCTGTCGTCCTCCCGTGACACCCTCGCGGTGCGCGGCGGCGGAGCCGAGACGCTGGCTCCACTGCTGGACGGCACCCGGACCGCGCGGGACGTGGTCGCGGCGGCCGGTGCCACGCTCGGTCCGGCCCGCGCCCGGCGTGCACTGGAACGGCTGGACCGGGCCGGGCTGCTCAGTGCGGCCCTGCCCGGCGCGCCCCGGCCGGACGGGGCGGAGCACGCCTACTGGGACCTGGCGGCAGTCCCCGGCACCGCCGCGGGCCACGTACCGCCCTCCGCCGCGCCGGTGGCGGTGACGGTGTGCGGCGGCGCCGATGCCGAGGAGATCCGGCGGCGCTGCCGGGCGGCCGGCCTCACCGTCGCCGGCACCGAGTCGGAGGCCGTGCTCGCGCTGGTCTTCTGCGCCGACCCCCTCGACCCCCGGCTGGCGGACGTACAGGCCCGGCAGCGCTCGGCCGGACGGCCGTGGCTCCTGGTCTGCGTCGACGGCCCGGACCTGTGGATCGGGCCGTTCCTCGGGGTCGACGGCGGCCCCTGCCTGTCCTGCCTCACCCACCGGCTCCGGGCCCACCGGCGCGGCGAGCAGCCGCTGCGCGACGCGCTCGGCCTCACCGGGCCGGTACCGGTACCGCGCGCCTCGCTGCCGGCCGGCCGGGAGACGGGGGTACAACTCGCCCTGCTGGAGGCGCACAAGTGGCTGGCCGGACACCGCCATCCGGGACAGCGGGCCGTGTACGAGCTGGACACGCTCACCCTCCGGTCCCGCCACCACCCCGTCCGGCGGCGGCCCCAGTGCCCCGACTGCGGGGACCCCGGCCTCGTCGCGGCGCAGAACCGGCGGCCGGTACGGATCGCGTCCCGGCCGAAGACCACCACCGCGGGCACCGGGCACCGGTCGGCTTCCGCGGAGCGGATGCTGGCGGCCTGCGCCGACCTCGTCGGCCCGGTCACCGGCATCGTCCCCGAACTGCGGCGCGACCCCCGGGCACCGGACTTCCTGCACTGCTACCTCGCCGGGCAGAACCTGGCCATGCCCGCGGCCGGCCTGGAGGCGCTCACCTCGAACCTGCGCACGCTCAGCGGCGGCAAGGGCGTCACCGCCGCCCAGGCGAAGATGAGCGCGCTGGGCGAGGCCGTGGAACGCCACTGCGGCACCCGGCAGGGCGACGAGGCGGTCGTCCTCGACAGCCTCGCGGGCCTCGGCGACCAGGCGATCCACCCGAACGACTGCCAGCTCTTCCACCCCCGGCAGTTCCGCGACCGCGATCGCTGGAACGCCCGGCACTCCCCCTTCCACCATGTGCCGGCGCCGTTCGACGCACACGCCGAGACGGCCTGGACGCCCGTGTGGTCCCTGGTGGACGGCCGTCACCGGCTGCTGCCCACCGGGCTGCTCTACTACTCCGCCGGCACCGGGCAGGGCGGTGCCAACCGCCTCCGGGCCGATTCCAACGGCTGCGCCGCGGGCAGCTCACTGGAGGACGCCGTGGTGCAGGGCTTCCTGGAACTGGTGGAACGCGACGCCGTCGCCGTCTGGTGGTACAACCGCCTCCGCCGGCCAGCCGTCGACCTGGATGCCTTCGACGACCCCTGGACCGCCCGGCTGCGCACCGGCCTCGCGGCCCTGGGGCGGGAGGTGTGGGCCCTCGACCTCACCTCGGACCTCGGTGTCCCCTGCGTGGCGGCCCTGTCCCGGCGTACGGACCGGACACCCGAGGACATCGTGTTCGGCTTCGGGGCGCACCACGACCCACGGGTGGCGGTCCTCAGGGCGCTCAGCGAGATGGGGCAACTGCTGCCCGCGGTGCTCGGCGCCCGCCCGGACGGGACGGGATACGCGGTCGACGATCCGGCGGCCGTGGCCTGGTGGACCCGTGCGACGACGGCGAACCAGCCCTACCTCCTGCCGGATCCCGGGCAGTCGCCCAGGTCGCCGTCCGCCTACGGCCACGTGCCGCGGCAGGACCTGGCCCATGACATCGACGCCATGGTCACCCTGATGCGCGGCGCCGGGCACGATCTGCTGGTCCTCGACCAGACCCGGCCGGACGTCGGCCTTCCGGTGGTCCGGGTGCTGGCCCCGGGACTGCGCCACTTCTGGGCCCGATTCGCACCCGGCCGCCTCTTCGACGTGCCGGTCCGTACGGGCCTCCGGGAGCGTCCCACCGCGTACGGGGACCTCAACCCGATCCCGATGTTCGTCTGACCGCGCGCGGTCCCGTCGACCCCCTGAGTGGCAGCCGTGAATCCGAACCCCGCCTCCTCCGGCGACTGGCCCGAACTGTGGTCCCTGTGCGAAGACGTCCACCTCTCGGTGCCGCCCGCGGGACAGATGGTGGAACTGCACGGTCGCGGGGTCGTCGTGCGGCTGGCGGATCCGACCGGTTCCATCGGCATGGCGCTGTACCGGCTGTGCCTGGGGCCGGTCCGGCTCCACAACATGCTGGCGGGCCTCAGCGACGCACAACGCCACGAGGTGCGGCGGCTGTTCGTCGCCGTCGAGGGCCTGCTCGTGCGCTCCCTGGCCACGCCGACCGGCCGCGCCCTGCTCTCCGTCGTCCCGCTGTCGCCGCGCGCCCCGTTCCGGCCCGAGCCGCTGCCCGCCCACCGGACCGTGGTGCTGTCCCGCTCCGCCGCGCTGCGCCGCCAGGGACCGGCGCACGTCCTGCACTCTCCGCTGACCGCGCACCAGGTGGTGCTGCACCTTCCCGACGCGCTGCGGGTCGTCGAACTGCTCAGGACTCCGCAGCGGGTCGCGGACGTCACGGGTGCCGCGGGGGCGCCGCCGTCCGCGGCGGCGGTGCTGGCCTTTCTCGCCGCGAGCGGCATGGTGGCCACCGGCGGACCGGACCGGGAGAAATAAGGCGGGTCAGAGGAATTCTCGCCACTTGGGCGGGATTCACCGAATTCTTACCCGAGGCGAGTTCCGCGTCCGCGGCCCCTCCGGCGAGCCTCCACAACGTCCTTTGCGCGAGGCCCAGTTGTCCAGCCATCGGGACAACCGATTTCAGCCTTAACAGTGGTGGTACTTTGTAACGGGACGGGGGAGGGAGAGCGGACGTGTCGCATCACCCAGTGGATATATCGCTTTCTGGGTCTGCCGGCAGTGAAAGCCCGCCTTTTGCGCACCTCCCTCGCCATCACGACATTCCGGCCCCCCGGCTGGCACGCTCCATTCTGCTGGTCGTCCTGGCGTGCTTCGCCGTCGTGATCTTCCTCGACGTGCTGAGCGAACACCCGTCGCCGCACGCGGCGCTGTGGTGCGGTGTCGCCCTGCCGGTGACGGCCGTCCTCCAGGTGTGGCACTCCTCCCCGACGGCGGCCGACCGGCCCGCGGTCCACCGCGCGGCCTCCCTCGCCCTCCAGGCGATCGTCACCTACCTCCCGTTACTCGCCGTCAAGCGCGAATGGGGCGGCATGGCGGGATTCCTCGCCGGCTCCGTCCTGCTGCTCGTTCCCCGCGTCCTGTCCTGGGTGCTGTACACCGGTGTCGTCCTGAGCATCGTGGTGTCAGGTGCGGCACTGGGGGCCGACATGCTCGACATCGTGTACCTGAGCATCTCCACCGCGGTGATCGGCCTGATCGTCTACGGCCTGTCACGCCTGTCCGGACTGGTGGCCGAACTGATCGCCGCCCGCGAGGACCTGGCGCAGCTGGCCGTCGTACGGGAGCGGATGCGCTTCGCCAGCGACATGCACGACCTCCTGGGCTTCAAGCTCTCGACCATCACGCTCAAGGCCGAACTCGCCAACCGGCTCGTCGACAGCCGGCCCGACGACGCCCACACCGAGATCTCGGAGATCCTCGACATCTGCCGGCAAGCGCTCGCCGACGTCCGACAGGTGGCCCACGGCCACCGCCGGCTGTCCCTGGCCGTGGAGGCCCAGCAGGTGCGGACCGCCCTGAGCGCGGCACGGATCCGCACCGACATCGACTTCCGCCACGGCCCGCTGTCCGCGGAGGCCGACACGGTGCTGGCCATCGTGGTACGCGAAGCGGCCACCAACGTACTGCGACACAGCAAGGCGACCCGGTGCCGGATCACGACGGAGGTCATCGGCAACGTGAAGGGCCGCGTCCGGCTCTCCGTCCGCAACGACGGCGCGGTGGCCCGCCTGCCGCAGTCGCGCGGCATCGGGGGTACGGGCCTCGCCAGCCTCACCGACCGGCTCTCCGCCCTGCACGGCACCCTGACCGCATGCGTCACCGGCGGCAACGAATTCGAGCTGGTGGTCGAGGTGCCGTCCCGCGCCACCCAGCGCGCCGTCCGCCCGTGGACCCCGGCGTCCCAGGGCTCCACCGTGGCCTGAACGACCGCCCCGACTCCCCCGCGGTCCGCCCCCACAGCATCCAACCCGACATTCCAACTTCCCGTGCGGGAAGCCGTTGAGAGGGACGGTGCAATGGAACTCCGCATCCTGCTGGCCGAGGACGTACAGATGGTCCGCGGCGCCCTGGTCGCACTGATCGAACTGGAGCACGACATGACCGTCGTGGCGGACGTGTCGAGCGGTTCGGAGATCCTTCCGACGGCCCTGCGCTGCAGACCGGACGTGGCCGTCATCGACATCGACCTGCCGGGTCTCGACGGACTGTCGGCGGCGGCACAGCTGCACGAGCGGCTGCCGTCCTGCCGGACCCTCATACTGACCAGCCTGGACCGCCCCGGCACCCTGCGGCGCGCCCTGGCCACCAATGTCGGCGGCTATCTGCTCAAGGACGCGCCGCCGGCCGAACTCGCCTCCGCGGTCAGACGCGTGGCGGCCGGGCAGCGCGTCATCGACTCCGAACTGGCGCTCGCCGCCTGGCACGCCCACGATGTACCGCTCACCCCGCGGGAAGTGGAGGTGCTGCGGCACGCGGCGTCGGGCGCGGCCCCGGCCGAGATCGCCGTCACGCTGAACCTGTCCACCGGCACCGTGCGCAACTACCTGACGTCCATCGTCATGAAACTGGGCGCCCGCAATCGCGTGGACGCGATACGGCTCGCGACGGAGGCCGGCTGGATCTACTGACCAGCGCCGCCGGCCGTGCGGCACGGGATGCTAGACGCCGCCTCGCCCCGGGTCCTCCTGCGTACGCCGACCACGCAGGGACGGATCGGGACGCAGCTGCCGGGCGAGTTCCCGCTCCAGGGAACTGAGCGGGACGTCCGCCCGGACGCGTTCGGGGTGGTCCGCGAACACCGTCCCGTCGCCCTCCGGGGCGCGGCCCCGCCAATCGCCCAGCACGCTGACGTCGACCGGACCGAACAGCACGCCGATGGCGGCCAGCCCGCGGCCGAAGGGCGACCGCAGGAACCGCCACAGCCGGTCGTGCCAGGGTTCGTCTCGCGCCACGGGGTCACCTCCGAGCCATGCCGCGCCCACGCGCGGTCCGGCGGGGAGGATCCGCCGCCCGGCTGGAGCCGGCCTGGAGGGGCGCTCGGGGCCCGGCTAGCCGTAGCCGGCCGCCACGAGCACGGCGACCTGTACCCGTGTGGCGCAGTTCGACTTGGCCAGGATGCGCTGGACGTGTGTGTCGACCGTGCGCTCGGCGATGCTCATGCGCTCGGCGATCTGCCGGTTGGTCATGCCCGAGGCGACCAGCCAGGCGACCTCTCGCTCACGCCGGGTCAGGCCGTCGAGGCTGGCCACGGGCCGGTCGTGCTCCCGCTCGCGCCGTCCCACGGCCACCCTGGACCCGACCGGCCGCGCCGGCCCGGGACGCCCGCCAGGCCCGTCACCACGCACGGGGCCGAGCCCCACCGCCGGACCGGCATCCGAACCGCCTCCGCGACCGGCCGACCCGGCTCCGCCACCGGGGAGGCTCGCCGCCCGGCCGGGAGCGGCACCGGATCCACGGCCGGGAGCGGGACCGGCTGCCCGGACGACCGACCCGGCCCCTCCCGCGGGTTCGGCGCCCGTCGCCCGGCCCGCCAGACCGGCTCCACGACCGGCATCCGAACGTCCCACGCGACCGGCCGACCCGGCTCCGCCACC
>NZ_JBEXKG010000248.1:0-7750 GCF_040609555.1 Streptomyces sp. NPDC004658 | reverse complement strand
GCCGCGCACCGCCGGCTAGGGAACCGACCGACAAGACGGCGCCGCACCCCGGCGGGGGTGCGGCGCCGTCGTTTCGCGGACCGGCCTCAACGGCTCCGGCGGGACGTCACCGTGAACTGCGCGCCGTCCGGATCGCGCAGGATCGCCTCGGTGTCCTCCTCGCGCAGCACGCTGCCGCCGTGCTTCTCCGCCGTGCGGGCGCAGCCGGGCACGTCGCCCACCGCGAAATGGATCTGCCAGTGCGGCCGTACCGAGGGGTCCGGGGCCGCCTCGACCGCGCCCGAGTCGATCCGCGCCACGACGTCACCCTGGCTGCGCAGCACCACCTCGCCGCCCTCGTACTCGACCTCGCAGCAGCCCGGCAGCCCGCTCGCCCAGTCCAGGACCTCGCCGTAGAACATCGCGGCGTCGAAGGCGTCCCGGGTGTGCAGCCGCACGAAGGTCGGTGCCGCCTGCCGCCACGCCTCCCAGTTGGTGACCAGTTCACCCTGCCAGATGCCGAACGTGGCCCCGTCCCGGTCGGCGAGCAGCGCCGCGCGGCCCGGCGGGAAGGACAGCGGTCCGACCGCCGACGTGCCGCCGCGCTCCCGGACCCGGGACACGGCCACGTCCGCGTCCGGCACGGCGAAGTACGGCGTCCAGGCCACCGCCATCTGCCACATGGATGCGACGGCGGCGATCCCGGCCACCGGGACCCCGTCCGCCAGGGCGATCCGGAAGTGCTCGCCGAGCTTGGCGCCACGCCAGCGCCAGCCGAGGACGGCCGCGTAGAAGTCCTGGGTGGCCTGGAGATCGCGGCTGGTCAGACTCACCCAGCACGGCGCGCCGAAGACGGAGTGGGTGGAGACGACTTCTTTTTCTTTTCTGCGTGGCTCGCCGCCGGTGCGGGTGTCGTGGTTCATGGCAGTCGCGTCCTGCTCTCGGGGCCGGGCGGCCACCGGTCTGGCACCAGTGTCCAACCGGAAGCGGGTGGGCTGCCTGCCGAGTACCCCGGGTGGCGGGGGTGCAGGCCCCTGCGCACGATGGAGGGATGGGAGAGATCGAGCCGGACCGGATCGCCGCGCTGCAGGCGGAGGTCGACCAGCTGAAGGAGGCCATGACCTCCCACGCGGTGATCGACCAGGCGATCGGGATGGTCGTGGCCCTCGGCCGGGTGACCCCCGACCAGGGATGGCAGGTGCTGAAGGAGGTCTCTCAGCACACCAACATCAAGCTGCGCAACATCGCGGAGCTGATCCTGATCTGGGGGCGGCGCGGCGACATCCCGGCCGACGTCAGGGCCGAGCTGGAGGACGCGCTGGACCGGTACGGCCCCACCCAGGTACCGGGGTCCGAGGGACAGTAGGCCCCGGGAGCCGTTGCAGAAGGGCTCCCGGGGCCAGGGAACGGGGGGCTCAGCGGGCGCGGGCGTCCGCGAGCAGTTCGTCGCGCAGCCGGTCGAAGCAGCCGCTGAGCAGGCGGGAGACGTGCATCTGCGAGATGCCCAGCTGCTGGGCGATCCGGCTCTGCGTCATGCCGCCGAAGAACCGCAGGTAGAGGATGGTGCGCTCGCGTTCGGGCAGCGCTTCCAGACACGGCTTGACCGCGGCCCGGTCCACGACGAGGTCGTACCCCGGGTCCGGGCCGCCCAGGGAGTCGCCCAGGGCGTAGCCGTCCGTGCCGGTCACCTCGGCGTCGAGGGACAGGGCGGAGAAGCACTCCAGCGCCTCCATGCCGGTGCGCACCTCGTCCTCGCTGAGCCGCGTGAACGCGGCGATCTCGGCGACGGTGGGCGCCCGGCCCGGTGTGGACTGCGCCAGCTCCTTGGTGGCGGCGCGGACCCGGTTGCGCAGGTCCTGCACCCGGCGCGGCACATGCAGGGTCCACATGTGGTCGCGGAAGTGGCGCTTGATCTCCCCCGTGATGGTGGGCACCGCATAGGCCTCGAAGGCCCGGCCGCGTTCGGGATCGTAGTGGTCGACGGCCTTGACCAGGCCCAGTGCGGCCACCTGGTACAGGTCCTCCAGGGCCTCGCCCCGGCCGCGGAACCGTACGGCGATCCGTTCGGCCATGGGGAGCCACAAGCGGACGAGTTCGTCCCGCAGCGCCCGGCGCTCGGGACCGTCGGGCAGTCCGGCGAGCCGCTCGAAAGCGCCGCTGGTGTCCGGGGCGTCGTCGTGTGGATGGGGTTTCGTGCTGCCAGTGACACGCATCGCGCGCACCTCTCTCAACAGGTGCTGGATGACAGACACCGTGGGAGGTGCGCTCGGACCATGGATAGGACACCGGGGCGTCCGGCGAGGGCCGGCTCCCACGGACGTGCCTCCTGTCCGAAGCACTGTTGTGCCCATTCCCGCTGACGGGCATCTCAAAACAAACTCGTACATATCGGGGGAGTCGGACGCGGTGTCTTGACCGGCCCTTGGGAGGCGATACCTCTGTAGCAGAGGTAATCTCCACAGTGTGAACGCCGACGCCTTCCCGGAGGAACTGGCCGACGCGCTGGTGCGCATCCAGCGGCTGATCCGGCGCCGGCTGCGCGGCGGGCTCACCGGGCCCCGGCTGCGCGGCGCCGAGGTCGAACTGCTGCGGCTGGTGGAGTCCCGGCCCGGCATCGGCGTCTCGGACGCCGCACGCCGGCTGCACCTGGCCGGAAACTCGGTGTCGACCCTGGTCAACCAGCTCGTCCGGGACGGCTATCTGGTCCGCGAGACCGACCCTGCCGACCGGCGGGCCGCCCGGCTGCTGCTGACCGGGGCCGCCGAGCAGCGGCTCGCGGACTGGCAGCGCCGCCGGGCCGAACTCGTCGGCCGGCATGTCTCCCGGCTCGGCGAGGCCGATCGCGAGGCCCTGCGCGCGGCCCTCCCGGCCCTGCGCAGACTGGCCGTGATGCTGCACGAGGAGGCCGAGGAAACATGACGAGCGACATGCCCGACGGATCCGGGACGGCGGGTGGGCCGGACGTCGCCGGTACCTCCGAGGTCGCGGGTACCTCCAAGGCCGGCGCGTCCCGGGTCGGCGGCGCGTCGGAGAGCCCCTCCGGTGCCCCCTCCGACGCCCCGGCCGCCCCCTGCGCGGTCGCGGCCCGTGGCGGCGTCGAAGCCGTCTCCTGCACCGGGCTCGCCTACGCCTTCGGTGACACCCGTGCCGTCGACGGGCTCGACCTGGCCGTCCGTGAGGGCGAGGTGTTCGGGCTGCTGGGACCCAACGGGGCCGGGAAGACCACCGCCATCCGCTGCATCACCACCCTGCTGCCCGTCCCCGCCGGCATGGTCCGCGTCTTCGGGCACGACACCGCCAAGGAGCGGATGGCGGTGCGCCGGCTGCTCGGCTACGTCCCGCAGCAGCTGTCCGCCGACAGCGGGCTCACCGGCCGGGAGAACGTCGCCCTGTTCGCCCGCGTCTTCGACGTGCCGCGCCGCGAACGGGCCGCACGCGTCGCCCAGGCCCTCGCCGCCGTCGGCCTCGCCGACGCCGCCGACCGGCTGGCCGGCACCTACTCCGGCGGCATGGTCCGCCGCCTGGAACTGGCCCAGGCCCTGGTCAGCGCGCCACGGCTGCTGATCCTGGACGAGCCCACGATCGGCCTGGACCCGATCGCCCGCACCGGCGTCTGGGAGCACATCAACGCCGTACGCGCCGCCACCGGCATGACCGTCCTGGTCACCACCCACTACATGGACGAGGCCGACCAGTACTGCGACCGGGTCGGACTCATGCACCGCGGCCGGGTGCGCGCCCTCGGCACCCCGGCGGCGCTGCGCCGGGGCCTCGCCGAACGGCAGGGCACCGACCGCCTGCCCACGCTGGAGGACGTCTTCCGCGACGTCGCCGGCAGCGGCCTCGACGACCACTCCGGAGGAGGTTTCCGCGATGTCCGAAGCACCCGCCGCACCGCGCACCGCGTCGGCTGACGGCACTCCCGGAGACGGCACCGCCCTGCTGCTCACCCCGCCCGTGCCGCGCGCGGGCTGGCGGCTGCTGCCCGCCAGGGTCGTCGCCCTGTGCGCCGTCGAGCTCCAGAAGCTGCGCCACGACCGGACCGAGCTGTACACCCGCGCGGTCCAGCCGGCCCTGTGGCTGCTGATCTTCGGCCAGACCTTCACCCGGATCCGGGCGATACCCACCGGCGGAGTCCCGTACATCGACTATCTGGCGCCCGGCATCATCGCCCAGTCGGCGATGTTCATCGCGATCTTCTACGGCATCCAGATCATCTGGGAGCGGGACGCGGGCATCCTGAACAAGCTGCTCGTCACCCCGACCCCGCGCTCCGCCCTGATCACCGGCAAGGCCTTCGCGGCCGGGGTGAAGTCCCTGGTCCAGGCGGTCGTCGTGATCGTCATCGCCGCGCTGCTCGGCGTCGCCCTCACCTGGAACCCGCTCAAGCTGCTCGGTGTCGCCCTCGCGGTGGTCCTCGCCTCCGTCTTCTTCTCCTGCCTGTCGATGACCATCGCGGGGATCGTGCTCAGCCGCGACCGGCTGATGGGCTTCGGGCAGGCGATCACCATGCCGCTGTTCTTCGGCTCCAACGCCCTCTACCCCGTGTCGGTGATGCCGGGCTGGCTGCAGGCCGTCAGCAAGGTCAACCCGCTGAGCTATCAAGTGGACGCCCTGCGGGGGCTGCTGCTCGGTACGCCCGCGCATCTCGCCGCCGACTTCGGGGTCCTCGCGGTGGCCGCCGCGGCGGGCATCACCGCGGCCTCCGCGCTGCTCGGCCGGCTGGCCCGCTGATCTTGCCGCGGACGTGATGTGCGGCACGCGCGCGTACCCGGCCGCGAGGGCCCCTGGACGGATTCTTCCTGGGCAGCGCTTGATCACCGATCAAAGCGGGTGAATCCCCTGGCCACGGCGCATTCCGCTCATTTGACAGTGCGCTGAGCGCACAGATAGACAGCAGCTCTCGAAGGTCGAGAGGGGCACTGTGTACGAGCCGAACGTGGTCGGGGACTGGCAGGAGTACGAGGAGCATGCCGGTCTGCGGGTCCGCGTCCACCGCCTGGAGCAGGCCGAGCCGCCGCGCGGACGGGACGACGCCGCCGCCGGGCTGACGTACTTCAGCGTCCGGGTGACCGTGGAGAACCGCGGCGCGCGGCACTACGGCATCCATCTGGAGGACGGTCAGATCGACGTGCGCGTCGGCCCGGACGGCGAGGGCGCCTTCATCGACTGGCGCAACTCCCAGTTCATCGAGGGCTTCGACGTCTACCCGCTGCGCCGGGCCACCGCCGTCGTCTACGCCGCCGCGCCCGAGGCCGCCCTCACGCACGTGGACGTGCAGGTGCAGCTGCGGGTCGAGGACGAGTGGGCCGAGCGCCGGCTGTGGGCGGGCGGCATCGGCATCGGGGAGCCGACAGCCCCGGCCGCACCCGCCGGCACCGGGCAGGGCAGCCTCGCCCACCAGGTCAGCGCGTTCCTGAGGGACCAGACCGAGCCCGGTTCCGCCTGACGCGCGCCCCGCGCGGGGCGTCGTACGACGCTCAGTGCGGGATGCCGTCGATGATCTCGCGCGCGCCCTGCCGCAGCAGCGCCACCGCGACCGAGGTGCCGAGGGTGGCCGGATCGAGCCGGCCCGCCCACTCGTGGGCGTTCAGCCGGGTCTTGCCGTCCGGGGTGAAGACGCAGGCCCGCAGGGAGAGTTCGCCGCTGCGGTCCACGCGCGCGTACCCGGCGATGGGGCTGTTGCAGTGCCCCTGGAGCACGTGCAGGAACATCCGCTCGGCCGTCGCCTCCCGGTGGGTGGCCGGGTCGCCGAGCCCGCTGACCGCGTCGATCAGGTCGGTGTCGTCCTCCCGGCACTGCAGGGCGAGGATGCCCGCGCCGATCGGCGGCATCATCGTCTCCGGGGACAGCACCTCGCTGATCACGTCCGTGCGGCCGATGCGCTCCAGGCCGGACACCGCCAGCAGCAGCGCGTCCGCCTCCCCGGCGGCCAGCTTCTCGAGCCGTCGGTTGGCGTTGCCCCGGAAGGGCACGCACTCCAGGTGCGGGTGGGTGGCGGCCAATTGGGCGATCCGGCGCACCGCGGAGGTGCCGATCCGGGTGCCGGCCGGCAGCTCGTCCAGGGTGAGTCCGCCCGGGTGCACCAGCGCGTCCCGGATGTCGTCCCGCTTCAGGAACGCGGCGAACACCGTCCCGGCCGGCAGCGGCCGGTCGGCGGGCACGTCCTTCACGCAGTGCACCGCGAGATCCGCCTCCCCGGCCAGCAGGGCGGCGTCCACCTCCTTGGTGAACGCCCCCTTGCCCTCGACCTGGGACAGATCGCCGAGCCACTTGTCACCCGTGGTCTTCACCGGGACGACCGCGGTGCGCACGCCCGGGTGCAGCACCGCCAACTCGGCGCGGACCCGTTCGACTTGGGCCAGAGCCATGGGCGAGTCGCGGGAGACGATTCGGATCAGTTCGGGAACCGGCATGCGCACACGATAGACCCACCGGCCTCAGCCGGACGCCCCGGGCAGGTCCGCCGCCGACTCCTCCGGTGTGAGGTCCGGGCGCAGCCGCAGCCAGGAGGGCTGGCGCAGCATGCCGTTCCGGGTGCGGGTGCTGTAGCTGACCTCGCCCACCAGCCGGGGCAGCACCCAGCGGGCGCCGGGGACGCGCGGCACGGGGTCGAAGGGGCACCGGTCGCTCGCCGCGTCCCCCAGCAGGTCCGCCAGCCGGATGCGCTCGGCCTCGCTCCAGCCGGTGCCCACCCCGCCGACGTACCGCAGCCGGCCCTCCGGGTCGCGCTGGCCGACCAGCACCGCGCCGGGCAGCCCGGTCAGCCGCCCCTTGCCGGGCAGCCAGCCGCCGACGATCACGTCCTCGGCCCGCATGTTCCGGATCTTGATCCAGGCGCGGGAGCGCACGCCGGGCTCGTAGACCGAGTCCAGCCGCTTGCACACCAGGCCCTCCAGGCCGTGTTCCCGGGTCGCCGCCAGCGCCTCGGCACCGTGTCCGGTCACGGCGGCCGGTGTCGACCAGTACGGCCCCGCGAGCCGCAGCTCCTCCAGCCGTGCCCGCCGCCGGACGTACGGCAGCCGCACCAGGGACTCCTCCAGGTAGGGCACGTCGAACAGCACCAGGTGCACCGGGACCTGCGCGGCCCGGCGCGCCGCCCGCGCGGGGGCGTGCGCGAGGCCCATCCGGCTCTGGAGCAGCTGGAAGTCGGCCCGGCCCCGCTCGTCCAGGGCCAGCACCTCGCCGTCCAGCACGGCGGGGGTGGTGCCGAGCGCCCCGCCGAGCGGCCGGAGCTCGGGATAGGCCCCGGTGATGTCCTCGCCCGAGCGGGCGCGCAGCAGCACACTGCCGTCACCGGGCAGGTACACCATCACCCGCTGGCCGTCCTGCTTGGTCTCGTACGCCCACCGAGCGTCCTGCGCGGCGGGCGGCAGGCTGCCGGGCGTCGCGAGCATGGGCGGAATGAGCGGCAGGGTCACGGCGGTCACGGCAGAGATCTCGACCACCCCCGACACCGTCACGCCCCCTTCCCACCGGGTTCCCCTGAACGGTCCCGCGGCGGGCCGACAACCCGTGGGGTGGGTGTCGGGCGGAGGGGGATCGACGACGGCGTGGGGCGGTGGGGCCCTGGCGGCCGGGGCGAGCCCGGCGGCCGGGTCGGGGCGCAGCACCGTGGGCGGCGCCGGTCCGTGGGCGCTGGAGGCCGGTCGGGTCGGAAACCAGCGGGCGGGGTGCGATCGACGGCCGCCTGGGGCGGTACGGGCCTATCGGCTGGAGCGGGCGTGCACGGGACCGGGGCGGCGCGGGGCATGTCCGGGCGGGGCGAGCC
>NZ_JBEXKG010000247.1:0-7830 GCF_040609555.1 Streptomyces sp. NPDC004658 | reverse complement strand
GACGGCCCGTCCGGCGACGGTCATCCCGTGCCGGGTTCGCGAGGGGGGTGGCGTGCGGCGTGACCCCCGCCCGTCCCCCTGCGCACAAGTACGACAGGAGCCTGCGTGTCCCGCACCCGCCTGCGCGGTTTCTCCCGGTCCGACACCACCCGCGCGGAGGCCTTCAGCGACGGCGTGCTGGCCATCGCCGTCACGCTGCTCGCCCTCGGGCTCGCCGATCCACCGCACCGGCCGGGCGGCCTCGGCCACGCGCTGCTGGCGCAGTGGCCCGCCTACCTCGGCTACCTGGCCTCCTTCGGATACGTGTCGGTGATCTGGCTGAACCACCACCAGGCCTTCGTACGGGTCCGTGCGATGGACCGGGGGCTGCACGCCGCGAATCTGCTGCTCCTGTTCAGCACGGCGGCGCTGTCGTTCCCCACCGCGGTGGTCGCGGACGCGCTCCAGGCCGACCCGGCCGGTTCCGACGCCCGGGTCGCCGTCGCCGTCTACGCCGGTCTGGCGGCGGCGATGTGCCTGAGCTGGGTGGCCTTCTACCACCAACTGGCCCGTCACCCGGAGCTGTTGGCTCCGGACGTGGAGAGCACCTACGTACGGCACGGCCGCCTGCGCTCCTGGGTGGGAGCCCTGGCGTACGGCGCCGCCGGGCTCCTCGGCGTCCTCGTCGCGCCGCTGGTGGCGGTCGCCGTCTTCGTCCTGCTTCCGGTGTTCTACTTCCTCACCAGCGAGGGGCTGCCCGAGGGGCGGTGACCGGACGCGGCCGTCTCAGGCGGTGGGCTCCGCGGCGGGCTCCCGCGGCGGGCGGGCCGGCAGGGTGAGGACGGCCAGGAAGGCGAGGACGGCCACCGTGGCGAAGAAGTAGAAGCCCCACGGGTGGCCGATCCCGGCGGAGACCAGGGCACCGGTGATCGACGGGCCGACGATGGAGCCGATGCGGCCGATGCCGGACGCGGAGCCGAGCGCGGTGCCGCGGACGGAGGCCGGGTAGAAGTGCGTGACGTAGGCGTAGACGAGCACCTGCGCCGAGAAGACGAACACGCCGGTGAGGAAGACGACGGTGTCGAGCAGCAGGTCGCTGTCCATCTTGACGCTGAGACAGGCCAGCATGCCCACGGAGACCGCGAACCAGCCCAGCGTGGTGAGCTTGATGCCGCGCCGGTCGGCCACGAAACCGCCCAGCACCAGGCCGGCCACACCGCCGGCGTTCAGTATCAGGAGCTGGGTGACGGCCGTGGGGACGGGGTATCCGGCGTCGTTCATGAGCTTGGGCAGCCAGGTGTTGAGGCCGTACACCAGCAACAGGCCCATGAAGGAGGCGACCCAGATCCCGATGCCGGCACGGAGGTAGGACGGCTGGAGCAGTTCGGTGAACGGAACGCGCTCGGCGCCGGGCGCCTCCTTGGCGCGGACGAACGCCTCCGACTCCGGGAGACGGAACCACTGGACGACCGCGACGGCCAGCCCGGCCACGCCCAGGACGTAGAAGAGGACCTGCCAGTCGTCGGTCACCCGCAGCGCCAGGAGCGAGGTGATCACGGCGCCGGTGTGGTAGCCGGTCATGGTCAGTGTGCTGGCCCGCGCCCGCCGGTCCGACGGCATGTGCTCGGCCATCATCGTCAGCGACACGGGCATGCAGGCGCCGAGCCCCAGACCGGCCAGGAGACGGAGGCCGGCGAACACGGCGACCGAGCCGGCGAGCGGCACCAGCAGGGTGAAGACCGAGAACAGCACCACCGAACCGATGAGCAGCAGGCGTCGGCCCAGCCGGTCGGCCAGCGGACCGACCAGCACCGCGCCGATGGCGACGCCGACGAGGGACAGCGTGGCGACGGTGGTCGCGTCGCCCGCTGTCATGCCGAGGTGACGCGTCTTGAGCAGGGTCGGGATGATGGCGCCGAGGACGACGAGGTCGTAGCCCTCCAGCAGGACGGTGATCCAGCACAGGACCACCGTCCAGCGGTTGCGTCCGGCGGTGCCGGTCCCAGCGGTGGTGCCGGACGCGTCGGACGAGGCGATGGATGCCATGGCGATGTTCCCCCTGTGAGCGGCTGCGGGAGATGGAGAGGGGCGGAGTGCTGAGCGGTGCTGCTGCCGGCGGTGCCGAACCGCGGCTAGAACGGGTACGCGGCGATGTCCGGGCGCACGGTGAGCCACTGGGTCTCGGTGAACGCCTCGACGTTGGCGGCCGGCCCGCCGAACCGGGAGCCGGTGCCCGACGCCTTGACCCCGCCGAAGGGCGCGTTGGGCTCGTCGCTGACGGTCTGTTCGTTGATGTGGATCTTGCCGGAGTCGATCCGGTCGGCGAGCTTCATCGCCGTACCGACGTCACCGAGGATGCCGACGGACAGCCCGTACTCGCAGTCGTTCACGAGCCGCGCCGCCTCCTCCAGCGTGGAGAAGCCGATGACGGGTGCGACCGGTCCGAAGATCTCCTCGCGCCACGCCGGCATGTCGGTGGTCAGGCCGGTCAGGACGGTGGCGCGGTACCCGGCGCCCACGATCTCGCCGCCCGCGGCCAGCGTCGCGCCCGCCGCGACGCTCTCGGTGACGATGCCGTGCACCCGCTCCAGCTGCCGCCGGTCGATGATCGGGCCGAGCGCCACGTCCTCCCGGGCCGGGTCGCCGACCGGCAGCGCCCGGGCCTTCGCCGCGAGCGCGGCGCTGTACTCGTCCAGCAGGGACTCGTGCACGATGTGCCGGCCGGTCGTCATGCAGATCTGCCCCTGGTGCAGGTAAGAGCCGAACGCACCGGCCGAGGCCGCCTTGTCCGCGTCGGCTCCGGGCAGCACCACCAGGGCGTTGTTCCCGCCGAGTTCGAGGTGGGCGCGCTTGAGCAGGCGGCCGGCCCGCTCGCCGATCGCCCGTCCGACCGGCGTGGACCCCGTGAACGAGACGACCCGTACCTCGGGGGCCTCGACGACCGCCTGGCCGACCGCGCCGTCACCGGGGAGCAGGTGGAGCACACCGGGAGGCAGCCCGGCCTCCTCGAAGACCCGGGCGATGACGACACCGCCGCTCACCGCCGTCCGCGGATCCGGCTTCAGCAGCACGGAGTTGCCCAGCGCGAGGGCGGGAGCCACCGAGCGCAGCCCCAGGATCAGCGGGAAGTTGAACGGCGCGATCACGCTCACCACCCCGGCCGGGCGGCGGCGGGCGAACGACCAGCGAGGGTCCTCGGACGTCAGCACCTCACCCTGCGGATACGTCGGCAGCGCCGCGCACTCGAAGCACTCGCCCCGCGCCAGGTCCACCTCGAAGCCCGCCTTGGCCCGGACGGAGCCCGCCTCCCGCACCAGCCAGTCCTCGATCTCGGCGGCGTGCTCGGTGAACAGTTCGCCCGCGCGGCGCAGGACGGCCGCCCGTGCCTGCGGAGGGGTGGCCGCCCAGGCCCGCTGCGCCTCGGCGGCCCGGGCCGCGGCACGGCCCACCTCCTCGGCCGTGGCGAGGCCCACGGTGCCGAGCCGGTCCCCGGTCGCCGGCTCGACGACCGGCTGCTCGCGGGGGGCGTCCTTCCAGCCGTCGCCGAAAAGCTTCTTGCTCCAGACGTCGCTGTCCAGGAGTGTCATCGGATTCCCTTCATGAGACCGCCGTACGGCGGGGCCAGGGGGCGGAACGTGTTCAGGAGGGCGTGGTGAGCGCCGTGTCGACCTGCACGAGCCGGGGGCCGTCCGGCCGTTCGGCCAGGACCGCCCGCAACTCCTCCACGCCGTCGGCGTGCACGGCGGGCACCCCGTAGCCCTCCGCGATACGGGTGAAGTCCAGGCCCGGGATGTCCAGCCCCGGCGCGTCCGGCACCCCGAGGAGGCCGCCGAACCAGCGCAACGCGCCGTACGTCCCGTTGCGCAGCAGCACCACGGTGAGCGGAACGCGGTGCTGCGCGGCCGTCCACAGCGCGGTGACGCCGTAGTTGGCCGAGCCGTCCCCGATCACCCCCACGACCGGCCGGCCGGGCTGGGCCATGGCCACCCCGACCGCGCCGGGCAGCCCGAACCCCAGACCGCCGGCCGCCGGGAAGTAGTAGGAGCCCGGCCGGCGCAGATCCATCTGACGCCACCACGAGGAGTTGGTCGAGGTCGACTCCACCACGTACGCGGTGTCGGCGGGCAGCGTGTCCCGCAGGGCCGCGAAGACCTCCTCGGGGTGCAGGCGCGGCCCCTCCGCGGAACGGGGAGCCGGCACGGGCCGGTAGCCGTCCCGAGGCGCCTCGGAGGCGTCGAGCGCCTTCGCCAGCAGCTCGATCACCGCCCCGGGATCGGCGACCAGGGCCTCGCCCACCGGCGCCCGCGCGGCGGCGGACGCGTCCTCCGTCACCTGGATCAGCCGGGTCCCCGCCGGCAGGTAACGGCCGGGCAGGTGTTCGTGGTAGCGGAAGACGGGGGCGCCGAGCACCAGTACCAGATCGTGGCCCTCGAAAGCCTGGCGGATCGGCTCGATGCCGGCGGGGAGCACACCGCGGAACAGCGGGTGGCGGTTGGGGAAGGGCAGCCGGAAGAGCGAGGGCGCCGCCCACACCGGGCCGCCGAGCCGCTCGGCCAGACGGACCGCGTCGTCGAAGCGTCCGGCCGCGTCGATGTCACCGCCCAGGACGAGCGCGGGCCGCCGGGCCCCGGCCACCGCCTCGGCCAGGCGGTGCCCCTGCTCCGCCGCGGGCACACCCGCGCGCTCGACCCGCCGGTCCAGCACGGCCGACGCGTTCTCGTCCGCGTCGGCCGCCCAGTCGTCGTAGGGCACCGAGAGGTAGGACGGCCGGCGCTGCAACCGCGCCTCGAAGACGGCCTGGGCGAGCGCGCGCGGCACATCCTGGGCGCACGCCGGTTCGGCGGCCCAGCCGACGAGCGGCCTCATCAGCGCCGGGGCGTCGACGTTGGCGAGGTTGGCCTCCGGCCCGATGGCAGGCCGCACCTGCTGCCCGGCCACGACGACCAGGGGCGTGCGCGAGGCCACGGCGTTCGTCAGCGCCCCCATCGCGTTGCCGGAGCCGGAGGCGGCGTGCAGATTGACCAGCACGGGCCGGCCCGTCGCCTGGGCGTAGCCGTCGGCCATGCCCACGACGGCACCCTCGTGCAGGCCCAGGACGTACCGGAACCCGTCGGGGAGGCCGGTGAGGAAGGGCAGCTCGTTCGAACCGGGGTTGCCGAAGACGGTGGTCAGCCCCTGGCGCTCCAGGAACTCATGGGCGATGCGGCGCACGGACGGCACGGGCGTTCCTCTCCGAGGTGACGCAGCACACGCTAGGGAGCGCGCGACCCGGCCACCAATAGATGTTGGCGCGCCGCGATATAGACTCCATCGATATGAGCAGCTTCGATCTCAACCTCGCCCGGGTCTTCGTGCTGCTCTACGAGACGGGCAGCGTCACGGCCACCGCCGAGACCCTCCACGTCACCCAGCCCACCGTCAGCTACAGCCTGGCCAAACTCCGCCGGCACTTCGACGACGACCTCTTCCGCCGCACCGGCCGCGGCCTGACCCCGACCGCCGGCGCCCGCCGCCTCTACGAGCCGCTGCAACGCGCCCTGGCCGACATCGACGGGGCGATCCGCCAGGGCGACGACTTCGACCCCGCCACCATGGCGGGCCGCTTCACCCTCGCCCTGTCCGACCTCGGCGAGGTGACCCTGCTGCCCCGCCTCGTCGCGGCGGCCCGCACCCGCGCGCCCCGGGTGTCCTTCACCGTCCGCGCCCTGGACGTCGACGACGCCGAGGGCCAGCTGCGCCGCGGCGAACTCGACGCCTTCGTCGCCACCCCCGTCCTGACCTCCCACCGCACCGTGCGCATCCCGCTGTTCCACGAGCGCTACGTCGGCATGGTCGCCGCCGACCACCCGCGCATCCGGGGCGCGTCCGTCACCCTCGCCGAGCTGGCGGCCGAGCACCACGCCACGGTGTACGGCCCCAGCGGCCATGTCGTCCCCCGGTCCGTGCTCGCCACCCACGGCCTCCTGGACCGCGCGGCCGTGGACGCCACCCGCTTCTCGATGCTGCCGTACCTGCTGGAGCGGACGGACCTGATCGCGATCGTCCCGGAGTACGTCGGGGAGGTCTTCACCGCCTCCCACCGCCTGCGCCTGGTGCGCCTGCCGTTCGAGACGGAGCCGATCGAGGTCGCGCTCTACGCCCGGCACGAGGCCTCCCGCAGCCCCTCGCAGCGCTGGCTCGTCCAGTTCATGGCCGACGTCCTGGGGGAACGGGTCAGCCCGGCCCAACTGCCGCCCAGCGCCTAGGCGATCGGGTTACGCCACCGCCCGGCCGGTCACGCCCGCCGGGCGGCGCACTGCCGCGTACCGCTGCCGCTCAGCCGGCGGGATCGAGGACGACCGGCAGCTCGGCCAGGCCCCGGAAGGCCGGGAACGGGACCTCCAGCCACCGCGGTGCACCGGCGGGATCGGCCAGAGCCATCCGGGGGAACCGGTCGAACAGACGGGTGAGGGCCAGCTGCGTCTCCAGCCGGGCCAGCGGGGCCCCCAGACAGTAGTGGCTGCCGTGCCCGAAGCCGAGATGGGCGTCCTGCGCGTTGCCCGGCCGCCGCACGTCCAGCTCGTCGGGCGCGTCGAACTTCAGCGGGTCGCGGTTGGCCGAGCTGAGCGCGATCTGCACCAGGGCGCCCTTGGGGATCAGCGTCCCGCCGTACTCCACGTCCTCGGTCGCGTAGCGGAACGTCGCGCTCTCGACGGAGCCGTCGTAGCGCACCAGTTCCTCGACCGCCGCACGGATCAGCTGCGGGTCCTCCCGCAGGGCGCGCAGCTGGGCGGGGTGGGACAGCAGGTGGTGGACGGCGTTGCCGATGAGGTACGCGGTCGTCTTGTGGCCCGCGAACATCAGCAGGAACGCCGTGGAGACCAACTCGCTCTCCGTCAGCCCGCCGTCGTTGTCGCGGGCCGCGATGAGCGCGCTGAGCAGATCGTCACCCGGACGCTGCCGCTTGGCGGTGATGAGGTCCGTGAAGCAGGCGTGCAGGTCCTCCTCCGCCTTCTGCTGGGCCCGCTTGGCCTCCTCACCGAAACCGGTCTGCGCCACCGTGGTGGACAGGTGCTGCATCCGCGCCCGGTCCTCGGGCGGCACACCCAGCAGATCGCAGATCACGATGATCGGCAGCGGGAACGCGAACGCCGGCAGCAGGTCGAAGGGCTCCCGGGCCGGGCACGCGTCCAGCAGGTCCTGGACGATCTCCTCGATCCGCGGCCGCAGCGCCTCCACGCGCCGTGGGGTGAACGCCGAGTTGACCAGCCGGCGCAGCCGCGTGTGCTTCGGCGCGTCGGAGTTGAGCATGTTGTCGTCCAGCGCGACGGACGAGTCCCCGAAGATCCTCCGGTAGGCGTCCATGGCCCCGTACATGTCCTTGCTCAGCCGCGGGTCCGACAGGGCGGCCCGCGCGTCGTCGTACCGGGTGATCAGGTAGGTCTCGTTGCCGTGCGGCGGTCTCATGGGGCAGACGGGCGCCGCGGTGCGGAGATGGGCGTAGACCGCGTGCGGATCGCGCCGGAACTCCGGGGTGCACCGCTCGGCCGCGGCGACGGCCTCTTGCGTGGTGGTCACGGACGACTCCTGAGGTCGAAGAGGTTCTGGGCGTTGCCGCCGAGGATGAGCCGCTGGGACGCCTCGTCGACCGGCAACTTCTCGATCATGTGGATGAAGTCCTCCAGCGGCGCGGCCATCGGCGGCGAATCGGTGCCGAACAACATCCGCTCGGGGCCCAGCACTTCGGCGTTCAGGCTCAGGTGCGCGGGGCTGAACGGGCTGGTGTCGACGTACATGCGCCGCAGGGCGGCGGCCGGGTCGCCGGAGGGCCGCATGGTGCCGTCCGCCGGCTCGCCGGCCGCCCGGTCCGCG
>NZ_JBEXKG010000246.1:0-7888 GCF_040609555.1 Streptomyces sp. NPDC004658 | reverse complement strand
GGCCGCCCCACCGTCGCCGTCGTCGGCGGCGGCATCGCCGGTCTCGCCGCCGCCACGGCGCTCGCCGAGCGAGGGGTGGCCGTGACGGTGTACGAGCGGCAGCCGTACCTCGGCGGGCGCGCCGGAGGCTGGCCGACCACCCTGCGCGACGGCACACCGGTGACCATGAGCCGCGGCTTCCACGCCTTCTTCCGCCAGTACTACAACCTGCGCGGGCTGCTCCGCCGTACCGACCCCGGCCTGCGGCGGCTGACCGCCCTGCCCGACTACCCGCTGCTGCACGCCGGCGGCATGCGCGACAGCTTCCGCCGCGTCCCGCGCACCCCGCCGTGGAGCGCGCTCGGCTTCGCCGCGCTCAGCCCGTCCTTCACCCTGCGGGACCTGCGGCGCATGGACCCGGTCGCGGCCCTGCCGTTGCTCGACGTCCGCGTCCCCGACGTCTACGCCCGGCTCGACCGCATCAGCGCCCACGCGTTCCTCGACGCCGTCCGCTTCCCCGAGAGCGCCCGCCACCTCGCCTTCGAGGTGTTCTCGCGCAGCTTCTTCGCCGACCCCCGGCAGCTCTCCGCGGCCGAGATGGCGCTGATGTTCCACATCTACTTCCTCGGTTCGGCCGAGGGCCTGCTGTTCGACGTACCCCGCGCGCCCTTCCCGGCCGCCCTGTGGGAGCCACTGGCCGGTCACCTGCGGCGGCACGGCGCCGAGGTGCGCACCGCCACCGCCGTCGAACACGTCGCCCCGAGGCACACCGGCGGCTATCAGGTGACCACGGACCGCGACGAGCGGTACCACGACGCCGTGGTCCTCGCCCTGGACACCGCGGGCCTGCGCCGTCTCGTCGCCCGCTCGGACCTGCTGGGCGACGCGCCGTGGCGGGAGCGGATCGCACGGCTGCGCAACGCCCCGCCGTTCCTGGTGACCAGGCTGTGGCTGGACCGCCCCGTGGCGCCCGGCCGACCGGGATTCCTGGGCACCGCCGGGTTCGGGACCCTGGACAACGTCAGTGTCCTGGAGCGCTGGGAGGACGAGGCGGCCCGCTGGGCGGCACGCACCGGCGGGTCCGTGGTGGAACTGCACGCCTACGCGGTACCGGCCGACGCCGCCCGGGACGTCGAGGAGAAGCGCCTGATCGACCAGTTGCACCGCGTCTGCCCCGAGACGCGCGGCGCCACGATCGTCGACGCCCGCCACGAATGGCGCGACGACTGCCCCCTGTTCCCGGTGGGGGGCCACGGGGACCGGCCGACCGTCCGCACCCCGGACCCCCGTCTCGTGGTGGCCGGTGATCTGGTCCGCACCGGCCTGCCCGTGGCGCTGATGGAACGGGCCGCGACATCCGGCTTCCTGGCGGCGAACGCCCTGCTGGAGCTGTGGGGGGTGCGGGGCGTCACCCTGTGGACGGTTCCCCGGCACGGCCGGAACGCCCTGCTGCGGCGCCTCGCCGGCCTCGCCGCCCGGTGAACGCCCGTCGGCACATGGTGGTCGAGGGCAGCGTACGGCCGCACCGGGCGCCACGACCGTCACACGTCCGGTCCACGCCGCACACGGTCAACCGGCGCGACGGGAAGGGATGCGGGGACCGCAGGGCGACACAGCACCCAGGGAGTGCCATGAACGCGTACCAGGACGGGCCCGACCACCGGCACCGCCGCCCCGACGGGGTCGACGACCTGACCGTCGAGGCCCTCGGATCGCTGTCGAAAGCACTGGAGACCACCGAGCGCGCCCGCGGCCATCTGTACAGCTTCCACCAGCTGACCGGCGGCGCCGACCTCGAACTGGAACGGGCGGTACGGCTGCTGCGCGAGGCCGGGCACACCGAGTGGGCGGCGAAGGCCGAGGTGGAGATCCTGGGCCGCGACGTCATCCCCGGTCACTGGACGTTCCAGATCATCGAGGCCTACAACGACACCTACTACCGGCCTTTCCAGGAGCTGGAACGCAGCGTGGTCAACGCGCTCGCCCACGGCCGGGACCACCTCTACGAGGCGGAGATGAGAGAGGCACGCCGCGCCCTCGCACAGTCCGGCCGCACGGCACGCCCCCCGGCCGCGGACGGCTGACCGCGTCCCCCGCCGGCCCGGAGGCCGGGCCCGGTGGCCAGGCCGGCCGCGGGCTGGGCGGCACATCCTCCGGGCGACCCCGCCCACCCGAACTTCCCGACCGCTCCAGGACGGCGACCATGCAGACCTTCCTGCCCGATGCCGACTTCCGGCGCTCCGCCCTGATCCTGGACCGCCGCCGGCTGGGCAAGCAGCGGGTCGAGGCGCTCCAGGTCCTGCGCGGCCTGACCGTTCCCGGATACGGCTGGCGCAGGCACCCGGCCGTGCGCATGTGGAGCGGGTACGAGGAGGCCCTGGTCCGCTACGGACTCGAGGTCTGCCGGGTCTGGCGCGAGCAGGGGCACCAGGACAGCTGCGCCGCGTCCCTGATCGCCGGATACGCCGCGGGCCGTCCGGGCGCGCACGTGCGCGACCAGCCCGCCCTCGCCGCCGCGGGGGAGCTTCCGCCGTGGCTCGGTGACGAGGCCTTCCACCGCAGCCACCAGTCCGCGCTCGTCCGCAAGGACCGGGACACGTACGGGCCCGTGTTCCCCGGCGTCCCGGACGATCTGCCCTACGTGTGGCCCTCCTCGGACCGGGAAGGGACGACCGCCTGACCCGGGCGCCGCCGTCCTGCCTGCCGTGACCGCCCCGGCCGCGACCGCCACCTGGCCGCCTCCGGGGCCCTCGTGTCACATGCCCGACCGGCGGGAGCGCAGCCTGCCGAGGAGTCGCTGGGCCTGGGCCCGGCGGCGCGGATCGACCGCGGTACGGCGTACCTGTTCGATCGTGCGCCGGCCCTGCGGACTGTTCGCGAACTGCTTGAGCCGTTGGAGAACTCCTGACATGACACTCCTTTCGCCAGGGGTGCCCTGTGCTCGTCGGGGCCCCACGGGGTCCGGCTACCCGGAAACCGGTGGTCCAGCCTCCGTCGGCCGGGGACGGGCAGCCGCGCTGTCACCCCGTCAGATGGGCGGCGCCGGTGCGGGGATCGCCGCCCCGCGCCCTGAGGGGCACGCCGGCTTCGGTGAGCACGCGGTGCACGAAGCCGTACGACCGGCCATGGGCCTCGGCGATCGCGCGGATCGACCGGCCCTCGCGGTACTCCTTGGTGAAGGCTTCGGCCAGCTCCTTGCGCGCGCTCCCGGTTATCCACTTGCCCTTGTGCACGAGGTCTCCTCTCGCGTCGCCGACATGTGATCACCGGTTTCCCGCGCCGACGCCGGCCATGCGGGCGGGCTGCGCCGAGTGCGCGGAGACCCGACACGCCTGCCGGGCCGGGTGTCAGGGCGATGTGGTCCAGCGGGGTGCCGTCCGGGCCCAGGCGGTGTCCCACGCGGCCAGGTTGCGGCGCTGGATGACGCGGCTGACGGTGCCGTAGGCGGCGGCCGCCGTGGCGTGGACGCCGAGGGTGGCGAGGATGGCCGAGCCCATGGCCCGGCTGCGGATCTCGCCGGGGCTCAGCGGTGGGTCGGTGACCGTTCCGTCGGTGCCGACCCACACGCGGACGGCGCTGCCCCTGGGCAGTGCGGGCCGGACATCGGCGGTGGCGGTGCGGGTGTGCCCGTGCGGGTCGGTGAAGCGGACCTTGGCCGGGTAGCGGGTCTTCCTGGCTTCGGCCGAGCCGGGCTCGGGGTGGCGCCGGGCGTCCTCCAGGAGGATGGCGGTCGTGGGGTGGCGGGTGGCGGCCTGCTGCTGGGCGGTGCGGGTGTAGTGGCGGTGGGCGGCGTCGCCGGCGAGGACCAGGGCGGCCGGGGTGGCCGCCGGCGCGGCCAGCAGCAGGCCGAGGCCGACCCACGCCCGGACCAGGTCGCTGCGGCGGCACAGGGGGTTGCGCCGCAGACGCAGGACCCTGACCGGGAACGCCTCCACGCGAGGCGGTACGCGTCCGGGCACGGTGTCCTCCTTTCCGCGGTGGACGCGGCGGATGCCGATGCGGTGCGCCGCGAACCGGGGGCGCGGGCGCGGCCCCGGCCGTGTGTCTCTAGTGGGGGTGGACAGCCGGCGGGAGAGGGCCGGAGACGGAGGGGTGGGTGTGGGCGGCCTGCAGGAGCTTGGCGGCGCCGCGCACCGATGCGGTGTGCGGGGCCGGGACCGCGCGCAGCGGCATGGGCAGCCGCTCGGTGAGGTGGTGGGTGATCTCGGGACGCAAGGCGCCTCCACCGGCCAGGAGGACCCCGCGGTGCACGGCGTCGGCGGTGAGCGAGGTGGCGTCCTGGCGGAGCATCGCGGTCAGCATCGAGGCCACCGCCCCGGCGATGTCCTCGGGCGTGGCCGCATCGTCCAGGTCGCCGGTCCCCAGGGCGGTGCGGCGCGCGTCGGTGATGTCGCCGCCGCTCAGCAGCACCGCTTCGGTGAGGTGGGCGCCGATGTCCACCACCATCAGCGGACGGGACAGGTCCGCGCCGGCCGCCACGGCGACGGCCCGGGCACTGGGCACGGTGAGCACGCTGCGCGGCCCCAGCACATCCACCGCGGCGCGGGCCCGGGCGCGGTAGGCCACGCCGTCCAGGACGGGAGAGGTCACGATCACCATGGGTCGGGTGAGCCGGGGCAGGCGGTGGGCGAGCAGGCGCTGCAGCATGCGGGCGCACTCCGCGGTGTCGATGATCGTGCCGCGCTGGATGGGGCGCACCGCGCCGGAGCCGGGGAAGGCCACGGTGGGCACGTCGACGACCACCCCCTTGCCGGCGATCCAGGCGCGGGTGCGGGCGCTGCCCATGTCCAGGGCGATGCCGCAGCAGCGCCGGCACAGCGGCCAGGGCCGGTGCCGGGCGGCGGTGGTGCGCAGGCGGTCGGTGCCGGTCATGGGATCGCCTCCTTGACCCGCTGGCATCGGGCGCAGTACCGGCACTGCGGCACGATCATCAGCCGTTGCCGGTCGATGGGGCGTCGGCACAGGTGGCAGGCGCCGTACGACCCGTCGTCCAGGCGTTCCAGGGCCGCCTCGACGTCAGCGAGGACCATGCGGGCGGTCGCCGCGAGCTTGACGCGGACCTCGATCTGCGCGGCGGCCCGCTGCAGCCGGTCCTCGGTGCGTGAGGAGACCGGCCCAGCGAGGTGCAGCAGTTGCTCCTGGCGGAACTGGCGCTGCTCGTGAAGGTGCCGGCGCAGCGCGGCGAGGTCCTCGGCCGACAGGTGGGCCGTGCTCTGGCTGATGGTCTGGTGGTTCACCACATCACCCCTTCGGGGGCAGGGAGGCGGGAGGTCGCGGGCGGGGGTCAGGTGGCGCGGCGCTGGCAGGCGACGCAGTAGCGGGTGTAGGGGAGGATCTCCAGCCGCTCCGCCGGGATGGGCTTGACGCAGTCCTGGCAGGTGCCGTAGGTGCCGTCGTCGATGCGGCCGAAGGCTTCCTCGATCTCCTTCAGGACCCGCCTCATGGCGGTCCTCTGCTCGGACAGCAGGTACGCGTCCGTGCTCGGCCCGGTCTCGTCGAGGGCTTGGAGCTGCGCCAGCCGGGAGGCGCGGGCATGCTCCAGGTGCCGCCGGGCCTCGTCCGGATGGGGTTCGGCCCGGGTGACATCGAGCGACATGGTCAGTCCCTTTCTCGGCGGCGTACGACGCGGCGGCGTGGCCGGCCGCGCGCTTCTCACGGAGGTGATCGTGTGCCTCCACCATGGCCGGGCCGGGCGCGGACACCTATCGGGCGCGGGCCCCATTTACGCGGGGGCAGGGGATCCATACGCGGGTGCCGTGGGTGGTGCGCGCCCCGGGAAATGGGGTCCGGGCCCCATCGACGGGGCACGCGGGACGGGAGAGGCTGACCCCAGGCGCACCCGGGCGCCCCGCTACCGTGGACGCGGCGGGGCCGCACGATGGCCGGCAGTGGAGGTGGGGCGAGGTTGTAGAAGGAGAGGCGTGGGGCCGGTGTCCTTGTTCTGGCGGATCTTCGCCCTGAACGCCGTGGTGCTCGGCACGGCGACCGCGCTGCTGCTGTGGGCTCCGGTGACCGTCTCCGTGCCTGTTCTGCTGACCGAGGCGGTCATCCTGGTCGGCGGTCTGGCCGTGATGCTGGTCGCCAACGCCGTGCTGCTGCGGATCGGCCTCGCCCCGCTCGACCGGCTCACCAAGCTGATGACCACCGTGGACCTGCTGCGCCCCGGCCAGCGTCTGCCCGCCTCCGGAGGCCGCGAGGTCGCCGAGGTGATCCGCACGTTCAACGCCATGCTGGAGCGCCTGGAACACGAGAGGGCCACCAGCAGCGCCCGGGCCCTGCTGGCCCAGGAGGCCGAACGCCGCCGTATCGCCCAGGAGTTGCACGACGAGGTCGGTCAGACCATGACCGCGATCCTGCTGGGACTCAAGCGGGCCGCGGACGACGCTCCGGCCCCCCTGCGCGAAGAGCTGCACGAGGTGCAGGAGGTCACCCGGGAGAGCCTGGACGAGGTCCGTCGCCTGGTGCGCCGGCTACGGCCCGGTGTGCTGGACGACCTGGGTCTGGTCAGTGCGCTGACGTCGCTCACCGAGGACTTCGCCACGCACACCGGGTTGCAGGTCAGCCGACGCTTCGACGCCGACCTGCCCGCCCTCGCGCCGGAGACCGAACTGGTCCTGTACCGCGTCGCCCAGGAGTCGCTGACCAACGTCGCCCGTCACGCGGACGCCCAGCGGGTCACGGTCGCCCTGCGTCGCACCGACGACGGCGTGGTGCTGACGGTCACCGACGACGGCTCCGGCATCGAGGCCCCCCGGGAAGGCGCCGGTATCCGCGGGATGCGCGAGCGGGCCCTGCTGATAGGGGGACGCCTGGAGATCACCCCGGCACCCCGTACCGGCACCCGGGTCCAGCTCACCGCGCCCGCTCCGAGGAAGCAGCCCTGACCATGCCCGACACCGCGACGTCCCCGACCGCACCGCCCCGGGGGGCTGCCCCGAGCACGATCCGCATCCTCCTCGCCGACGACCACGCCCTGGTCCGCCGGGGTGTGCGGCTCATCCTCGACCAGGAACCGGACCTCGAGGTGGTCGCCGAGGCCGGCGACGGTGCCGAGGCCGTGGAGCTGGCCCGTACCCGGGACGTCGACCTGGCCGTGCTGGACATCGCCATGCCGCGCATGACCGGCTTGCAGGCCGCCCGGGAACTGGCCGCCCTCAAGCCGGGGCTACGGATCCTGATGCTCACCATGCACGACAACGAGCAGTACTTCTTCCAGGCCCTGAAGGCCGGCGCGAGCGGGTACGTGCTGAAGTCGGTCGCCGACCGGGACCTCGTCGCCGCGTGCCGGGCCGCGATGCGGGACGAGCCGTTCCTGTACCCCGGCGCGGTCACCGCGCTGATCCGCAACTACCTGGAGCGGGCACGGCACGGCGAGGAGGCCCCCGACCAGGTCCTCACCCCCCGCGAGGAGGAGGTCCTGAAGCTGGTGGCGGAGGGGCACTCGTCGAAGGAGATCGCGGAGCTGTTGTTCATCAGCATCAAGACGGTCCAGCGGCACCGCGCCAATCTGCTGCAGAAGCTCGGTCTGCGCGACCGCCTGGAACTCACCCGCTACGCCATCCGCGTCGGCCTGATCGAACCCTGACCGACCTCCCGGCCGATCCCCGCCGGCAGCCTCCCGCTCCCGGACAGCACCGCGGGACCCGGCCGGCACCCGCACACCACGACGAGAGGGGGCCGGGCATGCACCACCCCGCACGCACCGCCCCCTGCCCCGGCGGGGCCCGGCCCTCCGCCGTCGCGCTGCTGGCGGCCGTCGCCCTGACGCTGCTGGTCGCGGTCGGGCTCGCCCGGCCTTCGACTGCCGCGACTTCTGCGAGTGCCGCGGCTGTTGCGACTGCCGCGACGACTCCTGCGACCGCCGCGACTCCGGCGACTCCTGCGACCGCCGGCGGCCCCGCGGCCGGGG
>NZ_JBEXKG010000245.1:0-7970 GCF_040609555.1 Streptomyces sp. NPDC004658 | reverse complement strand
CGTCGCGAACCACAGCACCCCGTGGTTCGCGCTGCGGCTCAGGCGGGGCAGGACGCGTTCGGCGCCGGGCCAGTGCCAGGCGGCGGCGGCCTCGAACAGGCGGCCGTCGAGATCGAGCAGCTTGCGCAGCGGGGCGCGGGCGGCGGTCGCGGGGGCAGTCAGGTCCACGTCTGGGCTCATGGGGTGCGGTTACCCTGAAGGGCCCGTTTCTTGTCCCCGTGCGCCGGCCGCCGGCCCGGTGCGAGAGGAGAACCCGGATGCGCCTGCTCCTCGTCCGCCACGGCCAGACCCCGTCCAACCTGAACCACCTGCTGGACACCGCCGTGCCCGGCCCGGGGCTGACTCCGCTCGGCGAGGCGCAGGCCGCCGCACTGCCCGAGGCGCTCGCCGGCGAGGACATCGAGGCGCTCTACGCCTCCACGCTCGTGCGCACCCAGCTGACCGCCGCCCCGCTGGCCGCCGCGCGCGGCCTGGAGGTCCTGGTCCGCGACGGCATCCGCGAGCTGTCCGCCGGCGACCTGGAGATGCTGCCCGGCCACACCCCGGAGGGCGAGCGGTACCTGCGCACGGTGTTCGCGTGGGCCGCCGGGGACACCGCCCTGCGCATGCCCGGCGGGGAGAGCGGCGAGGAGGCCCTGGCCCGGTACGACGCGGTGGTCGCCGAGGCCGCGGCGAGCGGTGCCCGGTCCGTCGCCATGGTCAGCCACGGTGCCGCGATCCGGGTCTGGACCGCCGCCCGCGCCGCCAACGTCGACGTCGCCTTCGCCGCGGCCCGCCCCCTGGAGAACACCGGCGTGGTCATCCTGGAGGGCTCCCCGGCGGACGGCTGGAAGGCCCTGTCGTGGGAGGGCGCCACGGTGGAACCGGCGGGCGAGGGCGGCCCGGCGGGCGAGGCGCTGGGGGCGGCGGGGTAGCCGACGGGGCCGGGGCGCTGGGCGGTCGACGGGGACGGTCCGGGATGGCCGGCCCGTCGGATAAGCGTTTGCCCCGGGCGTGGGATGACTCGGAGAATGCCTGGCCATGGGACATCTGGAAGCCGCGCACCTGGAGTACTACCTCCCCGACGGGAGGGCGCTGCTCGGCGACGTGTCCTTCCGGGTGGGCGAAGGGGCCGCCGTCGCGCTGGTCGGTCCGAACGGTGCCGGCAAGACCACCTTGCTCCGGCTCATCTCCGGCGAGCTGAAACCGCACGGCGGCACGGTCACCGTCAGCGGCGGCCTCGGCGTGATGCGCCAGTTCGTCGGCTCCGTACGGGACGAGACGAGCGTGCGCGACCTGCTCGTCTCCGTCGCCCCGCCCCGCATCCGCGAGGCGGCGAAGGCGGTCGACGAGGCCGAGCACGCCATCATGACCGTCGACGACGAGGCGGCCCAGCTGCGGTACGCGCAGGCCCTCGCCGACTGGGCCGAGGTGCGCGGCTACGAGGCCGAGACCCTGTGGGACATGTGCACCACCGCCGCGCTCGGGATGCCGTACGAGCGCGCCCAGTGGCGGCAGGTGCGGACCCTCTCCGGCGGTGAGCAGAAGCGGCTCGTGCTGGAGGCGCTGCTGCGCGGCAGCGACGAGGTGCTGCTGCTGGACGAGCCGGACAACTACCTCGACGTCCCCGGCAAGCGGTGGCTGGAGGAGCAGCTCAAGGAGACCCGGAAGACGGTCCTGTTCGTCTCCCACGACCGCGAACTTCTCGCCCGCGCCGCCGAGAAGATCGTCTCCGTCGAACCGGGCCCGGCCGGCGCCGACGCCTGGGTGCACGGTGGCGGCTTCGCCACCTACCACGAGGCCCGCCGCGAACGCTTCGCCCGCTTCGAGGAGCTGCGCCGCCGCTGGGACGAGAAGCACGCCCAGCTGAGGAAGCTCGTGCTGACGCTCCGTCAGGCAGCGGCCGTCAGCCATGAGATGGCCTCCCGCTACCAGGCCGCCCAGACCCGCCTGCGCAAGTTCGAGGAGGCCGGCCCGCCGCCGGAACCGCCCCGCGAGCAGGACATCACCATGCGGCTGAAGGGCGGCCGCACCGGCGTACGGGCCGTCACCTGCGCGGGACTCGAGCTGACCGGGCTGATGAAGCCGTTCGACCTGGAGGTCTTCTACGGCGAACGGGTCGCCGTCCTCGGCTCCAACGGCTCCGGCAAGTCCCACTTCCTCAGGCTCCTCGCCGGCGAGGACGTCGCCCACACGGGGGAGTGGAAGCTGGGCGCCCGGGTCGTGCCCGGCCACTTCGCCCAGACCCACGCCCATCCCGAACTCCAGGGCCGCACCCTCCTCGACATCCTCTGGAAGGAACACGCCCAGGACCGGGGCGCCGCCATGTCCCGGCTGCGCCGCTACGAGCTCACCCAGCAGGCCGAGCAGAGCTTCGACCGGCTCTCCGGCGGACAGCAGGCCCGCTTCCAGATCCTGCTGCTGGAACTGGCCGGCGCCACCGCGCTGCTCCTGGACGAGCCCACCGACAACCTCGACCTGGAGTCCGCCGAGGCCCTCCAGGAGGGCCTGGAGGCGTTCCAGGGCACGGTCCTCGCGGTCACCCACGACCGCTGGTTCGCCCGCTCCTTCGACCGTTTCCTGGTCTTCGGCTCCGACGGCCGGGTCCGCGAGACCGCGGAACCGGTCTGGGACGAACGGCGGGTGGAGCGGGCCCGGTGACCCGGGCCCACCCGGCCGGTCCGCCGCGCCGGCGCCGTCACTTCCAGCGCAGCAGCGCGCCCATGCCACCGGCCGCGACCTCGTCGCCGGCCTCCTCCAGCACCGGCGACAGCGAGACGACCGGGGCGTCCGTCACCACGGCCGCCCGCACCAGCGCGTCATCGGCGCGGGCCGGCCAGGCGTGCTGCTCGCCGATGCTCTTCAGCTCCGTACGGCGGGCCGCCAGCTGGTCCGGGTCCTCGCCGATCCACACCTCGCGGTGCGTGTCCGGCGCGTCCGGGCGGATCAGCAGCTCGGCCAGCCGGTGCTCCCGCGCCGCCTCGATCAGCTGCGGCACGCCCTCGATCGCCGCGGCCCGCCGCTCCTCGTCGGGTGTCCGGGCCGCCCGGTACCGGTCCACCTCGGCCAGGACCCGTTCCCGGACGTGCCGGGCCCGGATCTCCTCGACCTCCCGCGGCAGCAGCCTGCTGCCGATGCCGTGCGCGGCCTGAACCGCCCGGTCGCGCAGCGGCTGGGGCAGCTGGTCCCGCACCGACCGGCACTCGCGCTCCTCCCCGCACAGGATCAGCAGGTCGGCCCCGGTCTCGGCCTGGCAGGCCGCGAGCGCGTCGGCGATCTCCCCGGCGTTGCGCTCCCAGGTGTTCTCCACCTTCAGCTGGAAGTGCCGCTCGGACCAGTCGGAGGCCTTCGCCCGGTGCATCGGCCACTGCCGGCTTCCCGTGATGTGCCCGGCCTCCTCCTGGAGCACCGCGCTGCGCAGCTCGAAGTCGGCGCCGGTGCGGTCGATGTACGCCACCAGCGACACCGGGTCCTCCCCGGCCAGGTCCAGCAGCGGCGTGACGTGCGGGAGCGTGCCCCAGCGCACCAGGCCCTGCGGCGGTGCCTGGGTCAGCGGCACCTGGAGCACCACCTCGCCGTTCCGGGCGAAGACGGCCCGCCCGTACGGCTCCGTGCTGTGCCGCAGCGCGTCCAGGGTGTCGTACACCGCCCGGCAGGTGGCCTCGTCGCCCCCCTGCTCGCTCAGCTGCCGCGCCACCGCCTCCGCCGTCAGATGCCGCCGGTGCTCCATGTCCTCGTCGTGCTGTGACAGGTCGACGTACGCGGAGGCCCAGGACCCCGGATGTTCGTACAGTGGATTCAGGAACGCGAGCTCCATGGATTCCTCCCGGAAATCGCTCGGGGGCAGTGCACGCCGGGCGGGTACCCGAAGTCCATGAACGAACACGACGAGCGGGGCACCACCATGACCGGAGTCGACCCCAGCCGGCTGGACGACCAACAGCTCATGAAGGAGCTGGAGACGATCCACCGCACGCGCCACGACACTCTCCTGTACGGCTCGAACGACGCACTGCGGGCCCACAACGAGCGCATGGCGCAGCTGGAGGGCGAGTACCTGCGCCGCAATCCCCGTCGCCTGGTGAGCGCGGCCCGCACCCGCGAGGGCGCCCGTGAGCGCGGCTGCGGCGAGGCGGCGACCCCGGGCACCCCCGGCACCTGACGCCACCCACGGGGAAGACACCGGGAAAGACACCCACAGGCTTCCCTCACGACGCCAAGGCACCCACACGAAAGGGCCGGCCCCTGACGGGCCGGCCCCCTCACATGCCGCGTCCGGTCAGCCGGCCTCGCCGGCGAACACGTGCAGGAACGCGTCGCAGAACGCCTTCAGGTCGTCCGGCTTGCGGCTGGTCACCAGCTGGTTGGAGCCGTGGTCGCAGATCTTCACCTGCTCGTCCACCCACGTGCCGCCGGCGTTCTGGATGTCCGTGCGCAGACTGGGCCAGGAGGTCAGCACCCGGCCGCGTACGACGTCCGCCTCCACCAGCGTCCACGGCGCGTGGCAGATCGCGGCGACCGGACGGCCCCGCTCGAAGAAGTCCTTCACGAACGCGACGGCCTTCTCGTCCATCCGCAGGAAGTCCGGGTTGGCCACCCCGCCCGGCAGGACGAGACCGCCGAACGAGCCGGCCGACGTCTCACCCACCACCTCGTCCACGGGAAACGTGTCCGCCTTGTCCAGATGGTTGAACGCCTGGATCTTTCCGGACTGGGTCGACACCAGCACCGGCTCGTGCCCGGCACCGGAGGCCGCCTCCCACGGCTCGGTCAGCTCGACCTGCTCGACGCCCTCGGGTGCCACCAGAAACGCGATACGCATGATCCTCAGCTTCCTTTCACTCTCCGCAGCGTGGCCCGGTGCGCCCGGGCCCGTCGCTTCCTCGCCCGGGACGCCCGCCGGCAGCGCACCAGCTCCTCGCCGTACGGCAGCAGCACGCACGCGCCGATCGCGAGGCCGATGGCCGCCAGATAGCCGGGCGACAGCGGGCGCCGGCGCGGTACCAGGCGCCAGGCGTCCGGATCCCCGCGCCCGCCGCGCAGCAGCGACCGCACCTGATCGGCGTGCAGGCACATCAGCGAGACCAGCCCGCCGAACGGCAGCGACTCCAGAAAGCTGTGGATGTGCTGCTCGACGGGCTTGACCTCACGGTCGCTGTGGACGGCGGTCCGCACGTCCCACAGCGCCGTCGCCTCGTGCACCGCCGCCGCGCCCAGCTGCACGGACAGCAGCAGCGGATTGACCTCGTAGCGCAGGGTGAGCGCGATGGGCAGGCCCACCTCGGCCATCATCAACGAATGGATCAGGGACTCCTTCGTCCCCGCCGTGTCCTCGATCCGGGTCCGCCGGTGCATCGCCCAGTCGGCGAGCCCCGGCACGAACCAGCCGGGCAGCAGCCCGTACAGCAGAAACCGCGTGGTGGCGTCCCCCACGTCGACCGTGGCACCGCGCGCGATGTCGGCCGCCTGGTCCTGGCTCATGCGCCGCCCACCACGGCCTCGGCCAGCTGCTGCATGTTCTCGTACCGGCCGCCGTGCGGCAGCGCGGCCACCGCGTCGATCAGCCCGGTGGGCGCGTTGCTCCGGCGCAGCGCCCGGGCCAGCTCCCCCGGCTTCGCGGGGAAGGCGTGCCGGCTCAGGTGCCGGGCCAGCTCCATCCGGGTCCGCTCCAGTGACGGCGGAGACCCGAGACCGCCCACCGGCCCGCTCCACACCTCCGGATCGTCGTCCGCGGCCGGCTCCGGGTCGTGCCACTCCTCGACGCGCGTGGGATGGCCGGACCGGAGCAGCCCCTTCAGTTCGTGCTTCATCTCGTCGTCCCGGTGGACGCTCAGCCGGTCACTGCCTCGCTGCATGTCTCCCTCCAGAGGGTCGAAGGTCCGCACCGCGTACCCGGTACCGCACGTCCGACACGGGATCGGCGCGTGCGGCCACCACTCGGCCCAGTGCCTGTGCCGGCCTAGTGCTTCTGCCGGCCCGGCAGGAACTCCTGCACCTTCGCCTTCAGCCCCTGCTTGACCATCGAGGCCCGGTCGGCGTCGCCCTTGAGGATCGACGTGGCCGTGGCCTCCATCTGCTCCCAGCTGGCGTGCGGCGGGATCGGCGGTACGGCGGGGTCGGTGAGGAACTCGATCACCGCCGGGCCGTCGGCGTCCAGGGCGGCCCGCCAGCCCTTCTCCACGTCCTCCGGCTTCTCCACCCGGATACCGGTCAGGCCCAGCGACCGGGCGAACGCCGCGTACTGCACGTCCGGGATCGACTGCGACGGCAGGAACGACGGGGCGCCCTCCATCGCCCGCATCTCCCAGGTCACCTGGTTCAGGTCCTGGTTGTTCCACACGGCCACCACGAGCCGCGGATCCGACCAGCGGTCCCGGTACTTCGCCGCCGTGATCATCTCCGCCAGACCGTTCATCTGCATCGCCCCGTCCCCGACCAGCGCCACCACCGGCCGGTCCGGGTGCGCGAACTTCGCCCCGATCGCGTACGGCACCCCCGGGCCCATCGTCGCCAGCGTGCCGGACAGCGAACCGCGCATGCCCGGCCGCATCGTGATGTGCCGCGCGTACCAGTTGGCGACCGACCCCGAGTCCGAGGTGAGGATCGCGTTGTCCGGCAGCAGCGGATCGAGTGCCCGGGCCACGTACTCCGGGTTGATGGGATCGGCCGACAGCCCGGCCCGGCGTTCCATCGTCTCGTGCCAGCGCTTCACGTTCGCGCACACCGTGTCGTACCACTCGCGCCCGCGGCCTTCCGCCTTCAGCAGCGGGATCAGCCGCCGCAGCGTGGCCTGGGCGTCGCCGACCAGGTTCACCTCGTACGGGTAGCGCATGCCGATCATGTGCGCGTCGATGTCGATCTGCACCCCGCGCGCCTTGCCGAACTCCGGCATGAACTGCGTGTACGGGAACGACGAGCCGATCGTCAGCAGCGTGTCGCAGTCCCGCATCATCTCGTACGAGGGCCGGCTGCCGAGCAGCCCGATCGGCCCGGTGACGTACGGCAGTTCGTCGCTCAGCACGTCCTTGCCGAGCAGCGCCTTCGCCACCCCGGCGCCGAGCAGCTCGGCGACCTCCCGGACCTCCGCGACCGCGCCCGCGGCGCCCTGTCCGATCAGGATGGCCACCTTGTCGCCCGCGTTCAGCACGTCCGCCGCCCGGCGCAGCGCCTCGTCCGTCGGGGTCGCCGTGTAGTCGCTCATCCCCAGGCTGGAGGGCACCATCTTGAACTCGTGCGTCGGCGGCGAGTAGTCCAGCTCCTGCACATCACCCGGGATGATCAGGGCGGTCGGGCAGCGCCGGGCGTACGCCGTGCGGATCGCCCGGTCCAGCACGTTCGGCAGCTGCTCCGGCACGGTCACCGTCTCGACGAACTCGGAGGCGACGTCCTTGAACAGCGTGTGCAGGTCGACCTCCTGCTGGTACGAACCGCCCATCGCCGTCCGGTTGGTCTGCCCGACGATCGCCAGCACCGGCACGTGGTCCAGCTTCGCGTCGTACAGGCCGTTGAGCAGATGGATGGCCCCGGGCCCCGACGTCGCCGCGCAGACCCCGATCCGGCCGCTGAACTTCGCGTACCCGACCGCCTCGAAGGCGGACATCTCCTCGTGCCGGGACTGGATGAACCGCGGCTGGTCCTCGGCCCGGCCCCAGGCGGCGAGCAGCCCGTTGATGCCGTCGCCCGGGTAGCCGAAAACCTGTTCCACCCCCCAGGCGCGCAGGCGCTCGAGGATGTGGTCCGAGACCTTGGTGCTCATGGAGAGACCTCCCGGTGCAAGTGCGAAGCGGACGATCCGGTCAGCGCCTACCGAGTGACCTGCGCGGGGGACGGAAAACCTCCGGGGCCCGTACGGGGGACGGGTTCCGGACGCCTCGCGCGTGCCGCCGGCCGGACCGTCACCCGGCCGGCCCCGCGTGTCCCGCGAATGGGCTCCGGCCGCGCGCGCCACGGCGGCACGCGGGCTGTCATGGCAGCGAGGGCACGACCCGTGC
>NZ_JBEXKG010000244.1:0-8025 GCF_040609555.1 Streptomyces sp. NPDC004658 | reverse complement strand
ATCAGTCCCTCGCCCGCGCCCTCGCCGAACAGCACGTCGCGCAGCGGCACCTCCAGCAGGCCGTCGAAGGCGGCGCACACCTCGTCGAGGGCGGCCGGCGATGAGGAGCACGCGCGCGCGGGGGGCCTTGCGGCCGGCGAGGGTGTCCAGTCCGGCGCGCTCGATGTCGGCGCGCAGCTCCTTCAACTCCCGTGTACGGCCCAGGAATCGGTCCTCCCTGGCCGGGTGCGCGGTCCGCTCCGCACCGTCTGGGTCCACCGCCTGATCCGTCACGGGCCACACTCCCGTCCCACCGCACGCGCAAGCCCGCCGGTGTCTTCCGATACGGGCGTTGAAGAGCCTAGTTCACGCTCTGCGACGTTCCGGGAAGAGCGCGGCGGAGGGATCGCCCGATCGGATCAGGCGATCGTCACACCGGCGGGCCGGAGGGGTGCGGTGGCTTCCCCGGACGGGTCCGGCCGCTCGCCGGTCAGCTCTCGAAGGGGCGCGCGGGCCATGGCGCGTCGGCGGGACGCAGCGCGTCCAGGCCGTCTCCGCCACGGGCGGCGACCAGGGAGAGCACACCCACCACGAGGCAGTTGTTGTGCAGGTCCCCGGCGAGGACGCGGCGCACCAGCTCCTCGACCGGCACGCGCGCGTGCTGCATGTCGGTCTCCTCGTGCTCCGCCGCGAAGCGCTCGCCCTCGGCCTCGGACAGGCCGCGGGCCAGGAAGATCCGTACGGCCTCGTCGCAGCCGCCGGGGGTGGTGTACACGTCGGTCAGCACCCGCCAGTCCTCGGCCTTGACGTGCGCCTCCTCGTACAGCTCCCGCTGGGCGGCGTGCAGCGGGTTCTCGCCGGGCACGTCCAGCAGCCCGGCCGGGATCTCCCACAGCTTCTGCCGCACCGGGTGCCGGTACTGGTTGATCAGCAGCACCCGGTCCTCCTCGTCCAGGGCGAGGACGGCCACGGAGCCCGGGTGGACCTGGTAGTCACGGCGGGCCACCGACCCGTCGGGCATGACCACGTCGTCCGTGCGGACGGAGGTCTTGTTGCCCACGAAGGGGGTGTCCGTGGCCCGGATCTCCCACTCCTCGGGGGTGTCCTTGATCGTCATGCCCTGTCCTTCCACACACGTTCCGAAAAAACCCGGCCGACAACGGAAAACCGGGGCGCTCCCCTTTGAAGGTTCGCACCCCGGCCACCGTACAACTGGTTGTTACTTCGAGTTCTTCCGCTCGACCGCGGCCTTCACCAGGCCGACGAACAGCGGGTTCGCACGGGTCGGCCGCGAGCGCAGCTCGGGGTGCGCCTGCGTGGCGACCAGGTACGGGTGGACGTCGCGCGGGTACTCCACGTACTCCACGAGCTTGCCGTCCGGGGAGGTGCCGGAGAAGACGATGCCGGCCTTCTTCTCCAGTTCCGCGCGGTAGGCGTTGTTGACCTCGTAGCGGTGCCGGTGGCGCTCCTCGACGTACTCCTTGCCGTCGTAGACCTCGCGCACGATCGAGCCCTCGGCCAGCTTGGCCGGGTACATGCCGAGCCGCATCGTGCCGCCCATGTCGCCCTCACCGGCGACGATGTCCAGCTGCTCGGCCATGGTGGAGATCACCGGGTGGGCGGTGGCCGGGTCGAACTCGGTGGAGTTGGCGTCCGGGATGTCGGCCAGGTTGCGGGCGGCCTCGATCACGATGCACTGCAGGCCCAGGCACAGGCCGAGCAGCGGGATCTTGTTCTCGCGGGCGTAGCGGATCGCGCCGACCTTGCCGAGCACACCACGGTCGCCGAATCCGCCGGGGATGCAGACGCCGTCCACGTCCGCGAGCTGGGCCTTGGCGCCGGCCGGGGTCTTGCAGTCGTCGGAGGTGACCCACTTGATCTTCACACGGGCCTTGTTGGCGAAGCCGCCCGCGCGCAGCGCCTCGGTGACCGACAGGTAGGCGTCGGGCAGGTCGATGTACTTGCCGACCAGCGCCAGGGTGACCTCGTGGTCGGGGTTGTGGACGCGGTCGAGCAGGTCGTCCCACGTCGTCCAGTCCACGTCCCGGAAGGGCAGGTCGAGCTTGCGGACCACGTAGGCGTCCAGGCCCTCGGAGTGCACGACCTTGGGGATGTCGTAGATCGAGCGGGCGTCCGGGCAGGCGACGACGGCGGCCTCGTCGACGTCGCACATCAGGGAGATCTTCCGCTTGATCGCGGTCGGGACCTCCCGGTCGCAGCGCAGCACGATCGCGTCGGGCTGGATACCGATGTTCCTGAGCGCGGCCACCGAGTGCTGGGTCGGCTTGGTCTTCAGCTCGCCGGACGGGCCGATGTAGGGCAGCAGCGAGATGTGCACGACGAAGACGTTGTCCCGGCCGACCTCGTGGCGGACCTGGCGGACGGTCTCCAGGAACGGCAGCGACTCGATGTCGCCGACCGTGCCGCCGACCTCGGTGATGACCACGTCGACCTCGTCGGTGGCCATGCGCCGGATGCGGTGCTTGATCTCGTTGGTGATGTGCGGGATGACCTGCACCGTGTCGCCCAGGTACTCGCCGCGGCGCTCCTTGGCGATCACGGTGGAGTAGACCTGGCCGGTGGTGACGTTGGCGGTGCCGTCCAGGTCGCGGTCGAGGAACCGCTCGTAGTGGCCGATGTCCAGGTCGGTCTCGGCGCCGTCGTTCGTGACGAACACCTCACCGTGCTGGAAGGGGTTCATCGTGCCCGGGTCGACGTTCAGGTACGGATCCAGCTTCTGCATCACGACACGCAGGCCCCGCGCCTTGAGCAGCATGCCCAGGCTGGAGGCGGTCAGACCCTTGCCGAGCGAGGAGGCGACACCCCCGGTCACGAAGATGTGCTTGGTCGTCGTGGTTTTGGGCGGCATGGCCAAGAGGGGGCTCCCGTGGTCGCGGTCTGGGGGTGCGATACGGCGACCCTCCCGGATCTTCCGGGGGTGCCGTCGCTGCGGTTCGGGGGTTTTTCTCCCACCGGTCCACGGGCTACCAGCGTATCAGCGCCTGGCCGGGATGGCTTCCGGCCACTCTGCGCGCTCGCCCGGGCACAGCGGGGCGCCGCAGGTGTCACTCGTGTCACTCCGGTCATCCTGCGGACACACCGTTCTCACCCGGTGCTCACTCGTTCGGCCCACACGGGTTGCCCGGAGCGGCACGCGGATCATCTACGTGCGTCGTATCCTGCTCGGACATTCGCTGCCGAGCCCGGCCGGAACGACGGCACACCCCCGCCAACATCACCCGGAACAACGAGAGCGCGGCAGTTCGTTGAGCAAAGACTGTCGTGTTGCCTCAGGGCTCGGCGGGCTGCTTTGCTTCACCGCTCAACGACGCTTAACAACGATCCCTTGACCGCACTAGCGACAGCCCCCTGCGCGGGGGTGTGACGTGGCCGTTCGACTGGAGTTGCACGTGGCCGGGCGCATCGAAGACTACGCACTCATCGGAGACATGCAGACCGCGGCGCTGGTCTGCCGGGATGGCACGGTGGACTGGCTGTGCCTGCCCCGCTTCGACTCGCATGCCATCTTCGCCGGCCTGCTGGGCACCGAGGAGCACGGTTTCTGGCGGCTCGGGCCGGCGCACGCCGCCGACGCCAAGCCGCCCACGGCCGCCCGGCGCAGCTACCGCGGCGACTCGCTGATCCTGGAATCCGAGTGGGACACCCCGCGCGGCACGGTCCGTGTGACCGATTTCATGCCCCCGCGTGACGGCGCCCCGCAGCTGATCCGGATCGTCGAGGGCGTCACCGGCCGGGTGCCGATGCGCTCGGCCCTGCGGATGCGGTTCTCCTACGGCCGGGTCGTGCCCTGGGTGCACAAGCACGAGGGGCGCACGGTGGCCGTCGCCGGACCGGACTCGGTGTGGTTCGACACCGAAGCCGAGACCTACGGCAAGGCGCTCACCACGTATGCCGACTTCACGGTCGCCCCCGGAGACCGGATCGCGTTCACCATCTCCTGGCAGCCCTCGCACAAGCAGCCGCCGCCGCTGCCGGAGCCGGAGGCCTCGCTGGAGGCGACCGAGGACTTCTGGCGCGAGTGGGTCGAGCACTGTACGTACCACGGGCCGTACCGCGAGGCGGTGATCCGCTCGCTGATCACCCTGAAGGCGCTGACGTACGCCCCCACGGGCGGCATCGTCGCGGCCCCGACGACCTCCCTGCCCGAGGACATCGGGGGCGTGCGCAACTGGGACTACCGCTACACCTGGCTGCGGGACGCGGCGATCACCCTGTCCTCGCTGCTGCGCACGGGCTACCGCGAGGAGGCCCGCGCCTGGCGCGAGTGGCTGCTGCGCGCGGTCGCCGGGGACCCGGAGAACCTCCAGATCATGTACGGCATCGCCGGTGAGCGCGAGCTGGGCGAGGCCGAGCTGGACTGGCTGCCCGGCTACGAGTGCTCGGCCCCGGTCCGGGTCGGCAACGGCGCCGCGCACCAGCTCCAGCTGGACGTGTACGGCGAGGTCACCGAGGCCCTCCACCTGGGCCACATGACCGGGCTCGCCCGCAACGACTACGCCTCGCTGCTCCAGCTGAAGCTGATCCGCTACCTGGAGGACCACTGGCAGGAGCCGGACGAGGGCATCTGGGAGGTGCGCGGCCCGCGCCGGCACTTCGTGCACTCCAAGGTGATGGCCTGGGTCGCCGTCGACCGCACGATCAAGCTGATCGAGTCCGGCGACGCGGACGGCCCGCTGGAGCGCTGGAAGGAACTGCGCGACGACATCCACCGGGACGTGTGCGAGAAGGGCTACGACAAGGAACGCAACACCTTCACCCAGTCCTACGGCTCGCAGGAGCTGGACGCCTCCCTGCTGCTCATCCCGCAGATGGGCTTCCTGCCGCCGGACGACAAGCGGGTGATCGGCACCATCGAGGCGATCCAGCGCGAGCTGTCCACCCCGGACGGGTTCATCCTGCGCTACCCGACCGAGGGCGACCGCGCGGGCGTCGACGGCCTGCCGGGCGACGAGGGCGCGTTCCTGGCCTGCTCGTTCTGGATGGCGGACGACCTGGCGATGATCGGCCGCGTGGACGAGGCCCGCAAGCTGTTCGAGAAGCTCCTCGCGCTGCGCAACGACCTCGGTCTGCTCGCCGAGGAGTGGGACCCGCGCCTGAAGCGCCAGGTCGGCAACTTCCCGCAGGCGTTCAGCCATGTCCCGCTGATCGACACGGCCCTGCGGCTGACCGCGTCGGGCGCCTACGGGGGCTAGAGACTCCACCGGGGACGCCGCACCGGCTCCTCGCCCGCGTCCGCGGGCCCGTCGTGGCTGGTCGCGCAGTCCCGCGCGCCCCTTCGGGGGCGCGCTCCGCCTACGCTGGAACCGGACGGATGCCCCTTCCCGGAAGGGGGCGGCCATGGCGCCCCTCTCGAAGGCGGGCGCGGCCCTCGCCGCGCTCCGCGAGGATCTGGTCGGCGAGGTGCTCGCCCCCGGGGACCCGGGCTACGAGGAGGCCCGCGCCGTGTTCAACGCGAGGGTCGACCGGCGGCCCGCGGTGATCGCGCGGTGCGCGGACGCGACCGACGTGGTGCGGGCCGTGCGCTTCGGCAGGGACCTGGACCTGCACATCGCGGTGCGCGGCGGCGGCCACGGCGTGGCCGGTACGGCGCTGGGCGACGGCGCGCTCGTGGTGGACCTGCGCCGGATGCACCGGGTCACCGTCGACCCGGCGGCCGAGGCGGTCCGGATCGAGGGCGGCGCCACGATGGGCCAGCTGGACCGCGCCACCCAGCCGTACGGTCTCGCGACCACCGGCGGGCGGGCCTCCAGCACCGGCGTCGGCGGTTTCGTCCTCGGCGGCGGCACCGGCTGGCTGGACCGCGCCTTCGGCCTCGCCGTCGACAACCTCATCGCCGTGGAGCTGGTGACCGCCGACGCCGAGCGGGTGCACGCGAGCGCCGACGAGAACCCCGAGCTGTTCTGGGCCCTGCACGGCGGGGGCGGCAACTTCGGCGTCGCCACCGCGCTCACCCTGCAACTGCACGAACTGCCGGAGTTCTCCGTCGTCCTGCTGCTGTTCTCGCCGGACGCCGGACCTGACGTGCTGCGCACCTTCCGCGAGATCATCCGCACCGGGCCGGACGAGGTGGGCGGCGCCGCGCTGTACCTCACCGGCCCGCCCGCGGCGTTCACACCGCCGGAGCTGGTGGGCGCGCCGCTGTGCACGGCCCTGCTGACGTACGCCGGGGGCGAGGACGAGCTGCGGAAGCTGGCCGAGCCGCTGCTCGCGCTGCCGCACGAGGTGGAACTGGCCGGTGACATGCCGTACGCCGATGCGCAGTGCATGCTCGACCAGCCGGCGGGACTGCGGAACCACTGGTCGGCGGAGTACCTGACCGGGCTGCCGGACGAGGCGGTGGACGCCTTCTGCGCCCTTGCGGACGGCATGCCGGTGCCGACCCCCACCCGGCACCTGCTGTTCCCGCAGGGCGGGGCCGTCGCGTCCGGCCCGCACGAGTACCCGGTGCCGTTCCGGGACGCGCCCTGGGCGGCGCACCCGCTCGCGCTCTGGCCGGACGCGGCCGGCGACGAGCGGGCGATCGGCTGGGTGCGGGACGTGCGCGCCGGCCTGCGGCGGTGGAGCACGGGTGCCGTGTACCTCAACTTCATCGGCGACGAGGGCCCCGAGCGGGTCCGCGCGGGCCTGGGCGCCGGGAACACCCTGCGCCTGGCGAAGGTGAAGCGGCGCTACGACCCCGACAACGTCTTCCGCTTCAACCACAACATCCGGCCGGTCTAGGCGGCGGCTGTCCCGCGGGAGCTGCGCGGAGGGCGTTTACGCAGGTAGCGTCGCCGCATGGACAGCCGTACGGACCACCGGACCGACACCCAGGGAGCCGGGATCACCGTGCAGCGGGCGCTGGAGCTGCCCGGACTGCGCAGCGGGCTGCCGGAGGTGCTGGCCGGCGCCGACCGGCTCGGCCGCACCGTGCGCTGGGTGCACGCGGGCGAGGTGCCGAACATCGCCTCGCTGCTCAAGGGCGGCGAACTGCTGCTGACCACGGGCTACGGCCTCGGCACCCGGCCGGCCGAGCAGCGGGCGTTCGTGCGCACCCTCGCCGAGCGCGGGATCGCCGCCCTCGTGGTGGAGCTGGGCCCGCGCTTCTCCCGGCTGCCCGCCGCCCTCGTGGACACGGCCCGGGCGGCCGGGCTGCCGCTGGTCCAGCTGCACCGCGAGGTGCCGTTCGTGACGGTGACCGAGGAGATCCACACCGAGATCGTCAACGGCCACTACGCGCTGCTCCAGCGCGCGGAGGAGGTGCACCGGCGCTGCACCGAGGCGCTGCTGGGGGGTGGCGGGGTGCCGCAGGTGCTGGACATCCTGGCCGGCTTCGGCGGCAACCCGGTGTTCCTGGAGACCGCCGACGGCCGGCTGCTGTACGCCGCCGGGGAAGGGCCCGAGGGCGCGGATCCGCTCCAGGTGTGGGAGGGGCTGCGCGGCCCGCACAAGGAGGCACCGCCGCCGTCCGGCTCGGTGCTGGTGGACGTGCCCGGCGGCGGGCCCGGGACCGCCGGTGCCGTGCGCGCCCGCCTGGTGCTGCTGCCGGTCCGCTCACCCCTGGCCCCGGTGCACCGGATCGCCGCCGAGCGGGCCGCGGGCATCCTGGCCGTGGTGCTGATGCAGGCCCGGCAGGAGGAGGAGTTGGCCGCGCGGGGGCGCGGCGACTTCCTCACCGATCTCGCCGAGGGCCGGATCGCGGCGGAGGACGCCCCGGCGCAGGCCCGGGTGCTCGGCTTCAAACCCGGCGAGAGCCCGCTGCTGCCGGTGGTGATGCGGATCGGGGACAGTCTCTCCCCCGGCGGGGGCTGGGCGGTGCTGGCCCGCGCCGTCTCCGAGGAGCTGGCCGCGGTGGGGGTCCCGGTGCTGCTCGGGGTGCGGCCGGTGGAGGGCCGGGTGCTGGTGCTGCTGGGGCTGCGCTCGGAGCCGGAGCGGGCCGCGGTCGCGGACCGGGTGGCGGCGGCGCTGCGGGCGGGGGTGGAGCGGGCCGGGATGCGCCGGCCGGGCTCGCCGCCGCCGGTCGTGGTCGTCGGGGTGGCGGGCGGC
>NZ_JBEXKG010000243.1:889-8086 GCF_040609555.1 Streptomyces sp. NPDC004658 | reverse complement strand
CCTGTGCTCTGGGCGTGTGGGCGATCATCGCGCCGTGGGTCGTCGCCGGCAACGTCAGCACGACCAAGACGATCGTGAACGGCATCGCGAAGGGCTGGCCGCCCTGCTGGGGCGGCGGCGGGGCGTACCAGCCGGGCTGGCCCTGGCCCGGGACCGGCACGGGGGGCTGCACGCCGGGCGGCAGCGGCTGCTGGAGGCCCGCCTTCTGGTCGATGGTCGAGCGGTAGTCCACGGCGGCCTGCGTCATCCGCATGTACGCCTCCTCCAGCGAGGCCTGGTGCGGGGACAGCTCCCACAGCCGGACGCCCGACTCGTGCGCGAGGTCGCTGATCCGGGGCAGCGGCAGTCCGGTGACCCGGAGCGCGCCGTCCTGCTCGGGGAGCACGTGGCCGCCCGCCTCGGTGAGCGCGGAGGTCAGCTTCTCGCGCAGCTGCGGCTCGGTGTCGGGCGTGCGCACGCGGGCGAAGTCGGCCGAGTTGGCCGAGATGAAGTCCTTCACGCTCATGTCGGCGAGCAGCTGTCCGCGCCCGATGACGATGAGGTGGTCGGCGGTCAGCGCCATCTCGCTCATCAGGTGGGAGGAGACGAAGACCGTACGGCCCTCGGCCGCCAGGGCCTTCATCAGGTTGCGGACCCAGAGGATGCCCTCGGGGTCGAGGCCGTTGACCGGCTCGTCGAAGAGCAGCACCTGCGGGTCGCCGAGCAGTGCGGCGGCGATGCCGAGCCGCTGGCCCATGCCGAGCGAGAAGCCCTTGGAGCGCTTTTTGGCCACGTCCTGGAGGCCGACGACACCGAGCACCTCGTCCACGCGCCGGGCCGGGATGCCGGACAGCTGGGCGAGGCTCAGCAGGTGGTTGCGGGCGCTCCGGCCGCCGTGCACGGCCTTGGCGTCGAGCAGCGCGCCGACCTGCCGGGGGGCGTTGGGCAGCTTGCGGTACGGGTAGCCGCCGATGGTGACCGACCCGGACGTGGGGTTGTCCAGCCCGAGGATCATCCGCATCGTCGTGGACTTGCCCGAGCCGTTCGGCCCGAGGAAACCCGTCACGGCTCCTGGCCGCACCTGGAAGGAAAGGTTGTACACGGCGGTCTTGTCGCCGTAGCGCTTGGTCAGGCCGACAGCCTCGATCATGCTCCGCACCCATCGAAAGGTTCAGGACAGCGGGGCACACGCCCCCGTAAGGGTTAGGAGGATATCGAGGCGCTGACGGTTCCGCCCAAAAGAAAGTAAAGCCAGAGCACTACGGTGCGTGGCCGCCGTGTCTACTGGGCGTCCCGGCGCCTGAGGAGGACGTAGCCGCCGGCCAGCGCCGCGACCACCCACAGCGCCATGATCCCGAGCCCGCCCCAGGGGCCGTACGGCGTGTCGTCGGCCACCCGTGGCACCACCCGCATGATCCGGCTGCCGGCCTGGTCGGGCAGGAAACGGCCGATCTTCTTGGTGGCGTCGACGTTGCCGAGGATGTTGGAGATCAGGAAGAAGAACGGCATCAGGATGCCGAGGGACAGCATCGGCGAGCGCAGCATCGCGGCGACGCCCATGGAGAACACCGCGATCAGGGTCATGTACAGCCCGCCGCCGAACACCGCGCGCAGCACCCCGGGGTCGCCGATGGCGGCCCGATGGGTGCCGAGCATCGCCTGGCCGAGGAAGAACGCGGCGAAGCTCGTCACCATGCCGACCGCGAGCGCGAGCGCGGCGGCCACCGCGACCTTGCTGAACAGGAAGGTGCCCCGGCGCGGCACGGCCGCCAGCGAGACCCGGATCATGCCGGTGCTGTACTCCGTGGAGACGACCAGGACCCCGAACACGATCATCGCGAGCTGGCCCAGGGTCATGCCCGCGAAACTGACCGCCGTGGGGTCGAAGGAGATCCGCTCCCGCGCGGGCATGTTCGCGAACTGCCGGTTCGACAGCGCGGAGATCAGCGTCCCGAGGGCGACGGTGACCACCACGGCCAGCGACAGGGTCCACACCGTGGACGCCACCGACCGGATCTTGGTCCATTCGGACCGGATGACCTGTACGGCCGCCATGGTGTCAGGCCCCCTTCCAGCCGGCGCCCCAGTCCTGCCGGGCGGGACCGGGTCCGGCCTGCGCGTGGTACTCCACCGCTTCTGCCGTCAGCTGCATGAACGCCTCCTCCAGCGAGGCCTGGCGCGGGCTCAGCTCGTGCAGCACGAGCCCGTACCGCGCGGCCAGCTCACCGATCTGCTCCGCCTTGCCGCCCTCCACCTCCAGCGCCCCGCCGCCCGCCTCCACCACGGTGATGCCGGCCTGGTGCAGCACGTCCAGCACCCGCTCGCGCTGCGGGGAGCGGATCCGCACGTACGACCGCGAGTTCGTCCGGATGAAGTCGGCCATGGAGGTGTCCGCGAGGAGCCGTCCCTGCCCGATGACCACCAGGTGATCGGCCGTCAGCGCCATCTCGCTCATCAGATGGCTCGACACGAACACCGTCCGGCCCTGCGCGGCCAGCGACTTCATCAGGTTCCGGATCCAGTGGATGCCCTCGGGGTCGAGACCGTTGACCGGCTCGTCGAACATCACGATCCGCGGGTCACCGAGCAGCGCGGCCGCGATCCCGAGCCGCTGCCCCATGCCGTACGAGAACCCCTTGGCCTTCTTCCGGGCCACGGCGGTCAGCCCCACGGTCTCCAGGACCTCCGCCACCCGGCGCTCCGGGATGCCGTTGCTCTGCGCGAGGCAGAGCAGGTGGTTCCAGGCACTCCGGCCGCCGTGCACGGCCTTGGCGTCCAGCAGCGCGCCGATGTACGTCAGCGGGTCCTTCAGCCGGTCGTAGTGCGTGCCGTCGATCCGGACGTCCCCGGCGGTGGGGCGGTCCAGCCCGAGGATCATCCGCATGGTCGTGGACTTCCCCGCGCCGTTGGGCCCGAGAAAACCCGTCACGATGCCCGGCCGGACGGTGAAGGTGAGGTGGTCGACCGCCACCTTCTCGCCGTACCGCTTGGTCAGCCCGTCCAGCTCGATCATGCGGCCACGCTAAGACGGGCCCGGCGCGGCTGCCACTCGGAGCGGGCGCGGTATGCTCCAGCCCCCTTGAACGGCGCGGGGGGCGCCGGGGGCGGGACACGGTGGGGGAGACGGTGGTCCAGGACGGCAGACCGCGCACGGACCGGCCCGGAGTGCGGGCGGGGCTCGCGGTGGTGGCCGCCGGTGCGGCGGCGGGGCTCGCGGTGGAGTTCCACATCCTGGGGTGGACGTCGGTCCCGGGCAACTCCTGCGGCGGCCGGTACCGGCCCTGCCCGGACGGCACCACACCCACCCTCCTCCTGGCGTTCGCTCTCACCTTCACCGGCTACATCGCCCTCCTGATCACCATCGGCAGGTTCACCGACCGGCGCCCCGGCCGGGTCCTGCCCGCCGTCCTCGCCGTCACCGGCGTCCTGCTCGCCCTGTGGCCCGGGTGGCAGGCGTACCTCCGGATGCGCGGACCGGTGCTCGACCTCGCCTGGCAGGCCGACCGGGACCGGCCCTCCAGCGTCCGGGCCGAGGGCGTGTGGACCGTGGGCGAGCGCGGCACCACCGTGATCCGGGTGCGCGGCGACGCGCTGGTCGCCTACGGCGCCCACGACGGCGAGCGCCGCTGGACACTGCGGGCGCCCGTGCGCGAGTCGGTGTGCGGGATGAGCGAGGGCGTCGCCGGCGGCGTCGGCCTGGTCGCCTTCGCCCGCTACCAGAAGCCCTGCGACACCGTGTGGGGCGTCGACACCCGCACCGGCCGCACGCTGTGGGAGCGGAAGATCAACGGCGTCTCGGCGTTCACCTCCGGCAGTGACAGCCTGCTCGCGGTCGACGGCGACGTGGCCCTCGCACTGACCGACACCGGCGTGCGGGCGTACGGCCTCACCGACGGCCGGCCGCGCTGGAGCACCGAACTGCGGGGGACGAAGGCCGAGGAGACCTGCGCGCCGAACGTCGTCTCCGCGGCCGGCGGCACCGTCCGAGTCGTGGTCACCTGCGAGGACCAGGCCAAGGGCAGCGGACGGGTGGTGAGCCTGGACGACGCCACCGGCAGGCGGCGCGGCAGCCGGGCACTGCCCGTGGAGAGTCCCGTCGACACGGCCATGGCGCTCGCCGCCGAACCGTTCACCCTGCTGCTGGCGGAGCGCGACGAACGCGGTGTCGCGGCCGTCCTCGCCCACCCCGACGGCGACCCGGTGCGGATCCCTCTCTCCGCCGACGACGAGGACCTGATGCTCCGCGAGATCGGCGGCGACGACTTCACGGCACGGCCCGCGCTGCCGGCGACGGTCAGCGGGAACACCCTCGTCGTCGCCACCCAGAAGCCGGGCGGATACGAAGCCGACCACGTCTCGGCCTACTCCCTCGGCGACGGGCGGCGGCTGTGGCGCACCGGCGTGGACGGGGTCGCCGGGCTGGTGTCCACCGGCCCCGGCCGGGTCGCCGTACTCGGGCCGAACGGCCGGCTGTGGACCCTCGACACCGCCGACGGGGACCGGATCGGCGAGGACGACGGCGTCATGGTCACCACCAACCGGCTCGCCGGGGGCACCCAACTGCTGCGCGCGGACGGCACCTGGATCGTCGTCAACGGCGAGGGCACGAAGGAACCGCCCCTCTACGGCCTGCGCTAGCCATGCGGAAGGGGCGGCGGGACCAGGTCCCACCGCCCCTCAGGCGCGCACGACTACCCGGACCTACCGGGACTGCTGCGCCGGAACGCCCCGGGAGACCGGCTCGTCGTCCGTCGACGTGCCGGCCGCGGCCACCGCGGCACCGGTCAGCGTGGCGAGCATCTCGCGGACGTTCGTCAGCTGGGCGTTGATGCTGTCGCGGCGGTTGGTGAGCGCCGCCAGCTCGCGCTCGGATTCCGAACGGATCCGGTCGGCCTTGGCGTTGGCGTCGGCCACGATGTCCTCGGCCTGGCGCTGCGCGGTCTCCACCGTCTGGCGGGCGCGGCGCTCGGCGTCGGTGCGCAGCTTCTCCGCCTCCAGGCGCAGCTGCTCGGCCCGGTGCTCGATCTCCGCCAGGCGCTTCTCGGCCTTCTGCTGACGCGAGGCCAGGTCGCGCTCGGACTGCTCGCGGCGCTTGGCCAGGTTCGTCTCGAAGTCGGCGGCGGCCTGCGCGGCCTTGGCGCGGGTCTCCTCGAAGAGGGCGTCCGCCTCCTCGCGCTTGGACTGCGCGTCCTTCTGCGCCTCGGCGCGCAGCTGGGCCGCGTCGGACTTGGCCTTCTCGACGATCCGGACGCCCTCGTCCTCGGCCTTGGCCTTGCGCTCGGCCGCGTACGCCTCGGCGTCGTTGCGGACCTGCTGGGCCGCCGACTCGGCGAGGTCGCGGTGCTGCTCGGCCGCCCGCCGGGCCTCCTCACGCAGCTCCTTGGCCTCTTCCTCGGCCAGGCGCAGGATCTTCTCGACCCGCGCGCCGAGACCCGCGTACGACGGCTCGGCGTCCGTGATCTGGGCCTGGGCGTTCTGCGTTTCGAGGTGCAGCTCCTCGATGCGCTTCTCCAGGGCGGTGATGCGGGCGAGAGCGCTGTCACGGTCGGAGACGAGCTTGGAGATACGTTCGTCCACCTGAGCGCGGTCGTATCCACGCCGCACAAGCTCGAAGCCGTAGGGGGAAGTGTCGCTCATGGGGTTCCTGTCGAATGAGACCGGTGAGTGAGGTGATAAGGGGAATCCTAGGGGCCGAAGCGGTGTGTCATCGAGCAGATACGGTTTTGATCTGGAGAATGGCACCCCTTTTGGGTGGCTGACCGTCGGACGGCTTGCCAAGGAGTCGGGCAAAGCCCCCAGAAGACACCCGAACGTACCTCTTACGCTAGCTCTCTGACGACTTGCCACCCGAACGGGGGGCGCCCACCGTCGCACCCGCCTTGACTCCGCCGTCCTTGCCGGACGCGGGGGCCTCGAAGGACTCCAACGCCTCCAGCACGTCCTGGACCCGGGAGATCTCGGCGTTGATGTCCTCGCGCCGGCGCACCAGGATCTCCAGTTCCCGCTTGCCCTCCTCGACCGTGCGCCGGGCCTCGCGGATCGCCTCGGCCTTCAGCTCCTCGGCCTCCCTGACGAGGCTGGCCTTCTTCTGCTCGGCCTCCTTGAGCAGCCCCTCCGCCTTCTTGACCGCGGCGATGCGCACCTTGCCCGCCTCGGAGTTGGCCTCCGACACCAGCTCCTTGGCCTTGGCCTCGGCCTTCGCCAGCTGCTCCTCGGCGGCCTTGATGAGCGCGTCGCAGCGGTCGCCGGTGGACTTCATCGTCTCGGCGGCCTCGCGCCGGGCCCGCTCGTGCAGCTCCTCGATCTCGGCGGTGATGCGGTCGCGCAGCTCCTCCGCGCGCTGCCGGATCGCGGTGGCGTCCCGGCGGGCGCCGACGAGCAGCTCGTCCGCGTCCGTCCGGGCCTTCTCCACCAGCGAGTTGCCCTCGATGGTCGCCTCGGACACGATCCGCTCGGCCTCGCTGCGCGCCACGCCGACCATCGTGTCGGCCTGCGACTCGGCGTCCGCGGTGGTCTTCAGCGCCTGCTGCTGCGCCTCGGTGAGCAGCTTGTCGGCCTCCGCCGTGGTCTCCGTGATGAGCTTGTCGACCTGCTCGGCCGCCTCCGAACGCCGCTTGTTGGCGTCCTTGCGGGCCTCGTCCAGGGTCCGCTCGGCCTCCTGGCGCGCGGAGCTGACGAGCCGTTCGGCCGCCGCCTCCGCGTCCGCCCTCGTCCGCTCGGCCTCGGCCCGCAGCCGCTCCGCGTGCGCCTGCGCCGAACCCACCGTCTCGGCCGCCTCGGCCCGCAGCCGCTCCGCCTCGTCGGTGGCCTCCCCGAGCAGCTGCTCGGCGTTCGCGACCGCCTCGGCACGGACACGGTCCGCCTCGGCCAGCGCCTCCGTGCGCACCCGCTCCGCCTCGGCGGCCGTCTCGTTCTGGAGCCGTTCGGCCTCGTTGCGGGCCTCGGTGATGAGGGTGTCGGCCTGGGTGGCCGCGTCGGAGCGGATGCGGTTGGCGTCCTCGCGGGCGTCCGCCCGGGTACGGGCCGCCGCCTCGTTCGCCTCGGTGAGCGTCTCCGCCGCCTCCGTGCGGACCCGCTCGGCCTCCGCGGCGGTCTCCGACTGGAGCCGCTCCGCCTCCGCGATCGTCTCGTTCTGGAGCCGTTCGGCCTCGTTGCGGGCCTCGGTGATGAGGGTGTCGGCCTGGGTGGCCGCGTCGGAGCGGATGCGGTTGGCGTCCT
>NZ_JBEXKG010000243.1:0-789 GCF_040609555.1 Streptomyces sp. NPDC004658 | reverse complement strand
CGCGGGCGTCCGCCCGGGTACGGGCCGCCGCCTGGTCCGCCTCGGCCAGCGCGTCCGACGCCTCGGTGCGCACCCGCTGGGCGTACTCGCCCGCGTCCGCGCGCAGCCGCTCGGCCTCCGCGATGGCCTCCGCCATCGTCCGCTCGGCCAGCGCCTTCGCGGCCTGAGACTCCTCGTTCGCCTCGCGCCGGATCCGGGAAGCGTCCTCGCTCGCCCGCTCCCGCTCGGCGTAGGCGTCGGCGCGGACCCGGTCCGCCTCCTCCTCGGCCTCCCGGCGGGTACGGTCCGCCGCGTGCTCGGCGGCCGAGCGCAGCCCGGCGATCTCCTCCTGGGCCTGCTCGTGCAGCCCGGCGACGGAGTCCCGCACCTGCTGCGCGTGCTGCTCGGCGGCGGCGACCATCTCGGTGGCGCGCCGGTCGGCCTCCTCCACCAGGCGGGTGGCCTCGGCCTGCGCCTCCTCCACGCGCTTGCGGGCGGAGGCCAGCAGCTCCTCGCTCTGCTCACGGGCCCGCTGCCGCTCCTGGTCGGCCTCCTCGCGGGCGGCACCGAGGAGCTCCTCGGCCTCGCGGCGGCGCCGGGCGGCCTCCTCCTGCGCGGCGGCCAGCGTCTCGGACGCCTCCGTGCCGAGGCGCTCGGCGGCGGCCTGCGCCTCCGCGCGCACCCGGTCGGCGGTGTCCTGCGCCTCCGCCTTCAGCCGCTCGGCCTCGGCCCGTCCGTCTTCGCCTTCGTCGGCGCCGTCATCGCATGGCTGCTCGGCAAGCCGGTGTTCGTCGCGTTCGCCCTCGGGGC
>NZ_JBEXKG010000242.1:0-8184 GCF_040609555.1 Streptomyces sp. NPDC004658 | reverse complement strand
GCTCTGGCCGTCCGCTACCTGCGCATCGAGCCCGCCCTCGGCAGGCTCGGCCTGTCGACGGTCTACGGCGCGACCTCCGAGCGGCCCGTTCCCGTCCGCGGTGAGCGGGTCGGGGGCGCTCTCCGTGGCGAAACGTTCCACCTCCGCCGGGGCGGTGGCCGCGTTCGGGACCAGGACACCCCGGGCGCCGGCCGCGCGGGCGGCCAGTACGTCCGCGGCGATGTCGCCGATCACCAGGCACTCCGACGGCGGTACGCCCAGCCGCGCGGCGGCGGTGCGGATCAGGCCGGGCCGGGGCTTGCGGCACGCGCAGCCCTCGCCGGGGGCGTGCGGGCAGAACACCCAGATGTCCAGCCCGCCCAGCAGCTCGTCGGCGCGCTCGTTGACGCGGACCACCTGCTCCACGGTGAGCAGCCCGCGGCCGACGCCGGACTGGTTGCTGACCACCCCGGTCGGCAGCCCGGCGGACCGGGCCAGCGCGACGGCCGCGGCGGCGCCCGGCATCAGCCGCACCCGGCCGGGGTCGCCGTTGTACGGCACGTCCACGACGAGGGTGCCGTCACGGTCGAACAGGACGGCGGACAGCCTGCTCACTCGGCACCTCCCAGCGGTTCGGCGTGCCGGTGGCGGACGACTCCGCGCAGCCAGTGCCGCACGGCGAGCGGCGGGATGAGCACGCTGGTGCCGAGCATCCCGGCGATCTCGCGGGCGGTGCGCGGCCCGGGCAGGATGCGGGCCAGGGCGAACTCGGTGGTGCCGAGGGTCCACAGGGCCGCGCAGGCGGTCGCGGCCCGGCGCCGTCCGGCCAGGGCGCAGCCGGCAGCGGCGAGGGCGGCGCCGGTGACCACCAGGTGGCGGGGCAGCCGGCCGCGCGGCGCCTGCGCGCGGTCCCACCAGTCGCGGCCGTGCAGCCGGTTCATCAGGGCGTCGTCGGCGTTGCCGCGCTGCGCGGGCAGCGAGGCCCACCAGTGGGCGGGGCGGACCGGGTGCCGGGTGACCCGGGTGCCCCGGGTCAGGGACCAGCCGGCCCGCTGCACCCGCAGGGCGAGGTCGGCGTCCTCGCGGAAGGCCCGCGGGAAGCGTTCGTCGAAGCCACCGGTCCGCTTGAGCGCCTCGGTGCGGTAGGCCATGTCGGCGGTGGCCCAGGCGGCGTTCTCCAGGCCCTTGGTGGTGCGCTCCCAGTCGGTGGGCCGGCGGTCCAGGGGCAGGGGGACACGCAACTGCCCCTGGACACCGCCGACGTCGGGGCCGGCCTGGCGCAGGTCGTCGGCGAGCCGCCGGGACCAGTCCGGCAGCACCTGGACGTCGTCGTCCAGGAAGACCGTCCAGGGCGTGCGGACGGTCTGCCAGCCGGCGTTGCGGGCGGCGGCCGGCCCCTTGCCGCCGGTGCGCAGGGTGCGCACCCGGTCGAGGAGCTGCCCGGCCGGTTGCAGCGGCAGGTCGCCGTCGGGTGCGGGCCGGTCGTCCACGACGACCACCTCGTGCGGCGGATGGCCGTCGGCCGCGGCGAGCGCGCGCAGGCACTCGGCGAGGCAGGGGCGGCCGATCGTCGGGACGACGACGGTGTAGGCGGGGGCGTCGGTCATGCGAAGGCCTTCCCACGGCGGATCGCGAACGGGCCGAGCACCAGCAGGTCGACCGGGGCCGAGCCGAAGCACTCCAGGGCGTCCCGGGGGTCGTCGACCATGGGCCGCCCGGCGGTGTTGAGGCTGGTGTTGACCACCACCGGCAGTCCGGTGCGCCGTTCGAAGCCCTCGATCATGCGGGCCACCAGGGGTTCCTGGGCGCGGTCCACGGTCTGGATGCGGGCCGTGCCGTCGACGTGCACCACGGCCGGGATGCGGGCCTTCCACTCGGCGGCCACGTCGTGCACGAACAGCATGTGCGGGCTGGGCAGCGGCCCGTCGAAGATCTCGGCCGCGCGTTCGGCGAGCACCATGGGCGCGACGGGCCGGAACTCCTCGCGTCCCTTGACCGCGTTGAGCCGCTCCAGGTTCTCGGCCCTGCCCGGGTGGGCGAGCAGTGACCGGTGCCCGAGCGCGCGCGGCCCGTACTCGCTGCGCCCCTGGAACCAGGCCACGATCCCGTCGGCGGCCAGCGCCTCGGCGGCGGTCTCGGCGATGTCGGCGGGTTCCTCGTACGGTACGGCCGCCCGCTCCAGCCAGGCACGCAGCTCGGCGTCGCTCCAGCCCCGGCCGAGCGCGGCGGTGGGCATCGGCTCCAGGGTGTCCTTCTGCCCGGCCACGTGCGCCGCCGCGCCCAGGGCCGTACCGGCGTCGCCGGCGGCGGGCTGCACCCACACGTGCCGGAAGCCGCTCTCCCGCCACAGCCTGGTGTTGGCGACGCAGTTCAGCGCGACACCGCCGGCCATGGTGAGCGCGTCCTCGCCGGTGCGCTCGCGCAGCCACCGGGCGAGGGCCAGCATGGCCTCCTCCAGGCAGAGTTGGGCGCTCGCGGCGAGGTCGGCGTGGTCCTGGTTCCAGGCGCCGCCGGCCGGGCGCGGCGGGACGAACTCGGCCCAGGGCACCGGCCGGGCCCGGAAGCCGCCCTCGTCGTCCGCGTGGACGTACGCGCGCAGGCGGCCGGCGAAGCGCGGGGTGCCGTAGGAGGCGAGGGCCATGACCTTGAACTCGTCGCTGCTGCGCAGGAATCCGAGGTGCTGGGTGAGGTCCTCGTAGAACAGGCCGAGGGAGTCCGGCAGCCGCTGGGTGCCGAGGACGGTCAGTTCGCGGTCGGTGTAGCGGCCGGCCAGGTGCGAGCCGCACTCGCCGCGGCCGTCCAGGACGAGGACGGCGCAGTCCGGGTACGGCGAGACGGGCCCCGCGGAGGCCGCGTGGGCGACGTGGTGCGGGACGAACCGCACCTTCGCCGGGTCGAGTCCGGGCAGGGCCTCGGCGAGGAAGCCGGGTGCCTCGCGGGCGTACTGCTGCCGCAGGTGGTCCCAGGGGTCGTGCAGCCCCATCTCGTCGGCGGGGCGGGCCAGCGCGGGGTCGTAGGAGTAGGCGACGGCGTCCAGGTCGGACGGGGTGAGGCCGGCCTGCTGAAGGCACCAGCGCGCCGACTGCTCGGGCAGTTCCCAGGCCGAGAAGGGAACGGGCCGCTTGCCGTGCTTGCGGCGGGAGAACCGCTCCTCCTCCGCCGCCGCCACGACCTTGCCGTCGGTGATGAGGGCGGCGGCGGGGTCGTGGAAGAGTGCGTTGATACCGAGGACGTGCATGCGCTGTCTCCAGGGCCGGGGAACGGGCAGGGGGTCAGGACCGGGTCAGGACCGCGGGGCCGGTTCCTCCGCGCGCGGGTCAGGTTCCGGGGGCAGGGCCGCGAAGTAGGCGATGGTCTGCTTCAGGCCCTCCTCCCAGGGGACCTGCGGCGACCAGCCGAGCAGTTCGCGTGCGAGGGTCGTGTCGGGGCGGCGCCGGCCGGGGTCGTCCACGGGCCGGTCTATGAACGCGATCGGGGAGCGGGAGCCGGTGAGGGCGACCACCCGGCGGGCCAGGTCGGCGACGGTGATCTCGTCGCTGCCGCCGATGTTGACCGGCCGCACGGACCTGCTCGCGGCGACCCGCAGGACGCCGTCCACGGTGTCGTCCACGTAGCACAACGAGCGGGTCTGGCTGCCGTCTCCGGTGACGGTGAGCGGCTCGCCGGCCAGGGCCTGGCAGATGAAGGTGGGCACGGCGCGACCGTCGTGGGCCCGCATCCGCGGCCCGTAGGTGTTGAACAGCCGGACGATCCCGGCGTTCGTTCCCCGGGTGCCGGCGTGTGCCGTGACCAGGGCCTCGGCGAACCGTTTGGACTCGTCGTACACGCTGCGCGGTCCGACCGGGTTCACGTTGCCCCAGTAGCCCTCGTGCTGCGGGTGGACGAGCGGATCGCCGTAGACCTCGGACGTGGAGGCGAGCAGGAACCGGGCGCCGTCGCGTTCGGCGATCGCCAGGACGTTGCGGGTGCCGAGGCTGCCCACGTCCAGGGTCTCCAGGGGCATGCGCAGGTAGTCGGCGGGCGAGGCCGGGCAGGCGAAGTGCAGGACCAGGTCGTACGGGCCCGCGAGCCGCTCGGTGCAGTCGGGCGCGGAGACGTCGCCGTGTACGTACCGGAAACCGGGCCGGTCCTCCAGGTGCGCGATGTTCTCGCGCCGCCCGCAGGCCAGGTTGTCCGCGCAGTCGACTTCGACACCTGAATCCAGCAGCCGCTCGCACAGATGGGAGCCGAGGAAGCCGGCGCCGCCGGTCACGAGGGCGCGCCGCCAGGAAAACGGTGTGTCACCAGTCATGGGGCTGTTCCTTCGTCCACGTCGTGCGCGCCCGGGAACGTCCCCGCCTGGGCATTCGGCGCGCACCGCGTCGCCGGGACCGACCGCGTCGGCCCGCTGGGAGGAAAAGGGGGCCCGGCCCGGGTCCCGCTGATCCGGAGGACCGGCCTGGCACGCCGCCACTTGCTGGACGGCACTGGCAGCTGAGTTCCCCTGCCAGTTGGATTCACACGTTGGATTCTTATTCTCGGGTCTCAGGGGTACTCGCGCGACTCCTGCGCCCCTTTACCACGCTGGAGACGCTGATGCACCACGACGTCGCGGAGGCGGTGCTGCGGGCCCTGCGCGGGCCCGGCCGGCCTCCGGAGCGGCTGCTGCTCACCGGCTGGTTCAGCTTCCGTGACGGGGAGGCGACGGCCGGGGACGTGCTCGCGCAGCAGCACATGTCGGCCGCGCTGACCGGGGCGGGCATCCGGCACGAGACGGCATGGAGCCCCGGCTTCCGGCCCGGTGCGCTGTCACTTGAGGCGGCCGACCCCCGGGCCTACGACACCCTGCTCTTCGTGTGCGGTCCGGTGCACGGGCCCCAAGTCGCCGCTCTGCATGGAAGGTTCAGGTTCTGCAGACGACTGGCGGCCGGGGTCTCGGTGGTCGATGCGGCGGATCCGGCGGTCACCGGTTTCCACGAGGTCGTCGCCCGGGACGGCACCGCGGCCCCGGCCCGGCGCGACCTCGCGGCCGACGCCCCGGCGGGCCCGCTGCCGCCCGTCGCCGGCGTGGTCCTCTCCGACGGCCAGGGCGAGTACGGGGCACGCCGCCGGCACGCGGAGGTGAACGAGCGGATCACCGGCTGGCTGGCCGGCAAGGACTGCGCCCGGGTGCCGGCCGACTCCCGGCTGGCCGACGACGACTGGCGGCTGTGCGCCACCGCAGAGCAGTTCCTCGCCCTCGTGGGCCGCCTCGACCTGGTCGTCACCACCCGCCTGCACGGCCTGGTGCTCGGCTTGCGCACGGGCACCCCGGTGATCGCCGTGGACCCGGTCGCGGGCGGCGCCAAGGTCACCGCCCAGGCCCGTGCCCTCGACTGGCCGGCCCTGGTGGCGGCGGACGAGCTGACCCCGGGCATCCTGGACCACTGGTGGGAGTGGGCGCTGTCCGGGGCGGGCCGGACGGCCGCCGCCTGCCACTCGATGCGCTGACCGCAGACGGCGGGCCGTGTAGCGCGCGCGGCCCGGGGCACTCGGCGCGGCGACGGCCGGCCGTTCACGGGCCGCCGCGTTCCACGCAGGAGGTAACGACCATGGGTCACGGCGGAAACGTCATCCAGGAGCTGACCACGGACCACCGCGAGGTCGAGGAGATCTTCGGCCGCATCGAGGCGCTGCCGCCCGGCTCCGAGGAACGCAAGAACCTCTGCGACCAGGCCACGATCGAACTGGTCCGCCACTCGGTCGCGGAGGAGGCCTACCTCTACCCGGCGGTGCGCCGGCACCTGACGGGAGGGGACGCCCTGGCCGACAAGGAACTCGAGGACCATGCCAAGGCCGAGCAGATCATGAAGGACCTGGAGGGCTGCCAGGCCGACGATCCGCGGTTCGACTCGTTGATGGCCCAGCTGATGAGCGAGATCCGGTCCCATGTGACGGACGAGGAGCAGAACCTCTTCCCGCAACTGGAGGCGGCCTGCCCCCCGGACGCACTCATGGAGCTCGGCGACAAGGTCCGCCGCGCCAAGAAGATGGCGCCCACCCGCCCGCACCCGTCGGCGCCGGACACTCCCCCGGCCAACAAGCTGCTGGCACCGGGAGCCGGACTGGTCGACCGGATGCGCGACGCGCTGACGGGACGGGGCAAGGAGAGCTAGAGCCGGGCGAGGAGAGCCGCGGCCGGGGGAGAACGGCGCCGTCCGGGCCCGCGGGGGCCGGGCGGCGCCGGCCCGGTCGCAGGCCGGGCGTCCGGGCTCACGTCAGCGCCGCGGAGCCACGGTTCACAGCCATGGTTGCGTGCCGCGGGGTGTCCGGGCACCCGTACCGGGACGGGCGCGGGTGGCCCGGCACAGCAGCCGGAACGCCTGGAAGAGGGTCAGCGGCCAGAGCAGGGCGAAGGACCACAGCAACGCGGGGTCCGACGTGCGGATGCCCATGACGGCCACGAACACCGACGCGACCGTGAGCAGCAGCACCGCCACCGGCAGCCAGACCCCGCGCGGGGCGGCGCCCATACGGCGCGCGAACCGCCGGTCCCGTAGCAGGTCCGCCTCGATCCGCAACAGCGCCAGCCGCTCGCGCGGTGACAGCCGCGCCTCGTCCCGCATCTCCCACATCTCCCAGTCGTCCACGGCGACGCACCTCCTCCGCCGTTCGGCGGCATCCGGGCCCCGGGCGACCGAGTTCCCCGGTCGGACCGGCCGATGCGGCGCCTCGGCGGCCGGGCGGAGAAGGCGGGAAACGCGGCTCCCGCGCGGCCACGACGGAGAGGGGCGCCCCGGACGCCCGTGGTGCGAGACCGGGCGAAGTACCGCATAGTGAACACAGTCTCGCACCAGGTCGGCTGGGGAGGACCGGGGCTGCCCGCACCGCGCGCTTCGCCCCCGGGGCCACCGCGACGACGCTGAGCGGCCGGCACGGGTAGGACCGGCCCCCCGCAAGCGACGCGCCCGGCGGCGCGCAAAGGAGGCTGTATGTCGTCCCACGACCCGGCAGTGCTCGACTGCCCCTTCGACTTCGCCGACGCGCTGGAGTACGACCCCGCGCTGGACGCGCTGGCACGGCGCGGCCCGGTCAGCCGGATCCGGTTGCCCTACGGCGAGGCGGAGGCGTGGCTGGTGACCAGCTTCGCCGGAGTGCGTCAGGTGACGTGCGATCCCCGGTTCAGCCGGGCGGCGATCGTCGGACGCGACTATCCGCGGATGACGCCCGAGCCGATCGTGTCGCCCGAGTCGATCAACGTCACGGACCCGCCGCACGCCACCCGGCTGCGGCACGTGGCGGCCCAGGCGTTCACCCGGGACCGGGTGGCGGCCATGCGGCCGGCCGTGGACCGGGTGGTGGCCGGGCTGCTGACGGCGATGGACGAGGCCGGGCCGCCCGCCGACCTGGTCACCCATCTGTCCGTCCCGCTGCCCCACCTGACGATCTGCGAGCTGCTGGCCGTCCCCGAGGCGGACCGCGACCAGCTGCGCGCGCACACCATGCGGCTGCTGGCCACCTCGCCGGACGCGCGGCAGGACGCGGCCGACGCCAAGGCCTGCCTGCGGACGTACTTCACCGAACTGATCCCGGCCCGGCGGAGCTCGCCGGGCGAGGACCTGCTCAGCACGCTGGCCACCGCCCCGGTACCGGAGGGCGAGGAGCCGCTCAGCGACGACGAGTTGGCGGTCCTGGCGGTGACGCTCATCCTCAGCGGCAACGACACCGCCACCTGCCAGATCAGCAACATCGCCTATCTGCTGCTGACCCGGCCCGAGGAGACGGCCGCGCTCGCGCGCGACCCCGAACGGTTCCCCGGGGCGCTGGAGGAGCTGCTGCGGTTCATCCCGTTCCGCAAGGGCGTGGGCATCCCGCGGATCGCGCTGGAGGACGCGGAGATCGAGGGCACCCGGATCCGCGCGGGCGACTACGTGCACGTGTCCTACCTCGCGGCCAACCGCGACCCGGAGGTCTTCCCCGACCCGCACACACTCGACCTGGAACGGCCCGTGCACCCGCACATGACCTTCGGCTGGGGCGGGCACCACTGCCTCGCGGCACCGCTCGCCCGGGCGGAGCTGGACAGCGCGGTGTCCGGCCTGCTGGCCCGCTTCCCCAAGCTGCGCCTCGACGTCCCCGCCGATGACATCGAGTGGGACACCGGCACCATCCGCCGCTTCCCGCTGAGCCTGCCGGTCACCTGGTGAGGCCGGGCCGGGCCGCCGCGGCGACCGGCGGCCCGCCGCC
>NZ_JBEXKG010000241.1:0-8263 GCF_040609555.1 Streptomyces sp. NPDC004658 | reverse complement strand
TGGCAGACCTCGCGCGTTGGTGTGTCAGGCACCGCCTGATCGCCGCCCTGCTGTGGCTCCTCAGGCTCGGGCCCGGCGGCGGACTCCGGCTCCGGTACCGGCTCCCTCGGCACAGGGGGCGGGGCCGGGGTCTCCCGCTCGGGGTCCCGGGGCGCGGTGGGAGGGGGGCCGGCGGGTGCCGGGCCGTCGTCCGTGCCGGGGGTCATCCGACGGGCCAGCCACAGCAGTTCGGCCAGTTCCCGCGGGGTCGGGCGCACTCCGTGGGCCGCCTCGGCCAGGACGTCGGCCAGGCGGACGAAGGGGTCCGGGGAGCCGGGGCGCTCGGCGGCCCCGGAGGATTCAGAGGTCATCGGGGGCCATCGGAAGCCGTGAGAGCCGTCAGAAGACATCGGACTGCGGGTGCCCCAGGTACGGCATCAGCTGTTCGGCCAGCCGGTCCAGGGAGTCGGCGTCCAGGTCGGCGGAGCGGGTCAGGTAGATCGCGTTGAGGAGCTGGTCCGTGGCCAGGTCGCCGACGCCCGCCCGGGACAGGAAGCGGTCGATCAGGGTGCGCGCGTGCTCGTCGGGTTCGCCCAGGTGGGCGCGGACGATCTCGGCGAGCTGCCGGTCGTCGGGCTGCCGCAGGTGCAGGGTGACGCAGCGGCGCAGGAAGGCGGGCGGGAACTCGCGCTCGCCGTTGCTGGTGAGGACGACGAAGGGGAAGGCCCGGCAGCGGACCCGCCCGCGGGTCACCGGGACCCGCTCGTCGGTGCCGTCGGCCAGCACCTCGGCGACGCCGTCCGGCGTGAGCCGTGCGGCGCGCACCAGCTCGGGGATCTCATACTGGCCCTCCTCCAGCACGTTCAGCAGGTCGTTGGGCAGGTCGAGGTCGCTCTTGTCGATCTCGTCGATGAGCAGCGCCCGGGGCCGGGCGTACGGCAGGAGGGCGGTGCCGAGCGGGCCGAGCCGCAGATGGTGCTCGACACCCGACCGGTCGTCCGCGTCCCCGGCCCCGCCGGGCCGGCCGGCTTCCTGCCGGGCCGCGTACAGCCGCGAGAGCGGGTCGTACTGGTAGAGGCCGTCGTGGAGCGTGCTGCGGCTGGTGATGTTCCAGCGCAGCACCGGGCCGAGCCGCAGCTCCCGGGCGACCGCGTACACGAGCGAGGACTTGCCGGTGCCGGGCGGGCCGGTGACCAGCAGCGGGCGGCGCAGGTACAGGGCGGCGTTGACCAGCTGGACCGTCTCCGGCGTGGCCTGGTACGTCTCGGCGCGGTGCGTGCGGTCGGGGGAGACGGCGGAGGCGTCGGCGAGGTCGTCCGGTGCCGGCAGCTCCGGCCCGCCGTCGAAATCCCGCCAGGGCGGCGGCGGGGGCAGCTCGGCGATGCCGTCGTGCGGCTCGTTCGTACCGGTGTAGACGGGCCACAGGGGCATGGGCTCTTCTTCTCCGTGGGGGCGGTTCGGTTCGTGCGGTGGGTCAGGCGACGGGCGAGTGCAGGCTCGCGGTGGTCTCGGGGAAGCAGCGCGGGTCGTCCCAGAGCACCTGGAGGTCTCTCGCCCAGTGCAGGTCCGGTTCGTCGGCGGCGTCCGCGGTCAGCCGCAACGACAGGATGTGGCGCGGGAGTTCCGCGGCAGGCACGCCGGCCACCGAGGCGGCGAGCTGGTCGAGGAACGCCGTGCCGGGGCAGGACGCGTCCTGGTGTGCGGTGCAGGGGGAGCCGGTGCGCGGCCAGAGCAGGATCGGGACGGGCACGGTGAGACCGACCTCGAAGTGCTGCCGTGCCGCCGTGGGCGGTGCCGCGTAGCCCGCCAGCCCGGCGTCGCCGTCCCAGAGCCGTTTGCGCAGGCCGGGCGGCCGCTCCCGGGTGCCGCACTCGACCCGGTGCACCTCGGCCCCGCCCCCGGCGTCCAGCTTCTGCCACTTCTTGCGCAGCTGGTGGCGCAGCCGGCCGCTGTGGTGGCGCGCCCGGTCGGTCACCACGAGGGGGTAGGCGCAGCCGAGTGGCGTGCTGTCGTCCGCGCCGCACTCCCAGTGCGCCACCGGCTCGTTGAGCCACTCGCGCGGCAGGACGAACGTCACCAGCTCGTCGGCGTCCGGGGCGAGGTGGGCGACGGCCTCGTCGATGCGGCTCTGGACGTAGGCCCGCACCCCGGTGCGCGGCAGCCGGCGGGCGCCCACCGGCCGGCGCCGGCCGTCGCGGTAGGCGGACACCTCCACGGTCACCTGGTCGGGACCGGCACCGCTGTGGTCGATCTCCACGACGACGGGGGACCAGGCGGGAGCCGCCGGCGCGCCGGCGGGGGCCGGGATGTCCGGGGCCGCCGGGGTCCCTGACGCCGGGTCCGCGTCCAGCAGGTCCAGCAGCCGGTCGGCGAACCGGCTCATCGCCTGCGGATCGGGCACCTCCCACTGCACGTAGGCGGCGGCGGCCCACAGGGAGGGGAAGCCGCCCGGGGGCAGGGGCGGCCCGAAGGCGCCCACCGCGTCCACGTACAGCCGGTTCGGGTCGCCGACCCGGTCGGCGGCGGCCTCGGCCCGGCGCAGCAGGGCGTACAGCCGCCGGCGGGCGTCGTCCCGGTGGCCCGGGGTGGGCACCAGCTCGCCCAGCTCGGGCCAGTAACGGGCCAGCACGTCCAGCGGCAGCATCCGGCCCTTGCGCACGTCCGGTGACGACCCCACGGCCGCGGTGACCATGCCGGCCACCCTGCCGTCCGGGAGTGCCGCCGCCGCCCCGCTGAACCCGTCCACGAGCGGCTGCCCATGGCCCTGCCACGCCACCAGTTCCAGCCACTCCCCGGCGATCAACTGGCCCGAGACGGCCTGGCATTCGGCGAGCGTGCCCTCGTCGTAGCCCTCCGGGAAGCCGTACGCGACCAGCCGCGGGTACGGCTCGGTGGTGGCGGCGTCGGGCGGGGCGAAACCGGCCGGGGTGAGCGGGACGTCGCGGTCCAGTTCGAGTACGGCGACATCCCCGGGGTCGGTGATCCCGCCCGCCCAGCCGCCGTGGACGACGACCGACGCGGACAGCTCGCCCAGCTCCCTGGCGTGCGGGAAGGTGACGGTCACCGCCGCCCCCTCGCTCCGCCGGACGACATGGGCGCAGGTGAGCAGCCGGCGGCCGGTGACCAGGAACCCGGCCCCCACCGCGTCGCCGCAGGCGATCCGGGCCTGCCAGGCAGCGCTGCGCATCACCGGTCGGCGGACTCCGGGCCGGGCACGGTGCGGTCGGGCGTGGCCTGGCCCGGCAGGGCCGGCGGTGGGGCGTGCTGTGCGGACGCGGCCCGCGCCGGCGGGTTCTGCACCGGGGCGGCCTGCTCCGGCGCCTGCCCGGGGGACCAGCTGAGCTTGACGACCAGGTGGCCCTCCGCCGACCCCTTCGCGATGACGGCGCCGGCCTCCGCGGACAGCCGCACGCCGAACTCGATCTCCACCGCGTCGGGGCGCAGGCTGCCGTCCCGGAAGACCCGCAGCGCGGACGCCGCCGCCGCCCGTACGCCGTCGAGCGCTCCCTCGAAGGTGCGCGCGGCCTGCGCCGGTCCGTCACCGCGCGAGACGAGGCGGGCCCCCGACCGGGTGCTGCCGGCACCCTCCACCACGACGAGCGCGCCGTCCTCGGTCCTGAACTCCACCAATTCGTCCACGGTGATGCCGGCTCCCCCGTCGTACCTGACCAGTGACCCGTCCATGTTACGGACGGTGCTGCGGGAGTCACCCACACGACGGTGAGGGGCGGGACGTGTTCCGAGGTTGGCGAGAAACCGCCAGGGCGTCTTTCCGTCAGTGCCGACCAACTCCCGTACGACAAGCGGCACATCACACTCGTCAGTACGCGACGCACGCGACGCATTCGGCACGCACGGCTCGACGGCACGACTCACCGCACACGACTCACCGCACACGACGCGCTCCACACGAGAAGAGGCGTGGATGAGCACAGGACCAGTCAGACGCGGGGCCGCCCTGCTCGCCGCGGGGCTGCTGAGCGCCCTGCTCCCGGCCGGCCCCGCGGTCGCGGCACCGCGACCGCAGGGCCCCGGCACGAGCGGCACCACCACCGTCACCCTCGTCACCGGCGACCGGGTGACCGTCACCGGCCTCGGGCACGGCAGACAGACGGTCACCGTACGGCGGCCCGCCGGCGCCACCGGTGCCGTACGGACGCAGCGCAGCGACGGCCGCCTCACCGTCGTACCGGACGAGGCGCTGCCGTACCTGCGGGCCGGCACCCTGGACCGGCGGCTGTTCGACGTGAGCGGGCTGATCCGGCAGGGGCTCACCGACGCCAGGTCCGACGCCCTGCCGCTGATCGTCACCTACCGCGGGAACGCGCGGGCCGCGACCCCGGCCGGTGCCGAGCGCACCCGCGCGCTGCCCAGTCTGCGCGGAGCCGCCGTGGAGGCCGGCAAGGGGCGCGCCTTCTGGCGGTCGTTCACCCGGACACCCGGCATCGACAAGGTGTGGCTCGACGGGCGGGTCAAGGCCGAACTCGCCGAGAGCAACGCCCAGATCGGCACGGCGGCGGCCTGGGACGCCGGGCTGACCGGCAAGGGCGTCACCGTCGCCGTCCTGGACACCGGCGCCGACCTCGGCCACCCCGACCTCGCGGACCGGGTGAGCGCCACCAAGAGCTTCGTCGACGGGCAGGACGTCGCCGACCGCAACGGCCACGGCACCCACGTCACCTCCACCGTCGGCGGCAGCGGCGCCGCCTCCGACGGCAGGGAGAAGGGGGTGGCGCCGGGCGCGACCCTCGCCGTCGGCAAGGTGCTCGGCGACCAGGGCTCGGGCAGCGAGTCCCAGATCATCGCCGGGATGGAGTGGGCGGCACGGGACGTGCACGCCCGGATCGTCTCCATGAGCCTCGGCTCCACGGAGGCGAGCGACGGCACCGACCCCATGGCGCAGGCGGTGAACACCCTCTCCCAGGAGACCGGCGCGCTGTTCGTCGTCGCCGCCGGCAACACCGGCGCCCCCTCCTCCATCGGCTCGCCGGGCGCCGCCGACGCCGCCCTCACCGTCGGCGCGGTCGACTCCGCCGACCGGGCCGCCTGGTTCACCTCCGCCGGACCCCGGTACGGCGACAACGCCCTCAAGCCCGACCTCGCCGCCCCCGGCGTGGACATCCTCGCCGCCCGCTCCCAACTCGCCGGCGGCACCGGCCCCTACACCTCCATGAGCGGCACGTCCATGGCGACCCCCCAGGTCGCGGGGGTCGCGGCACTGCTCGCCGAGCGGCACCCGGACTGGACCGGCGCCCAGCTGAAGGACGCGCTGATGTCCAGTTCGCACCAGCTCGACGCCTCCGCCTACACGCTGGGCGCCGGCCGGCTGAGCGTGCCCGACGCGGTCCACGCGACGGTCACCGCCACCGGCAGCGCCGACCTCGGCTTCCACAGCTGGCCGTACGACGCGGACGAGCCGGTCACCCGGACCGTCACCTACACCAACTCCTCCGGCACACCGGTCGAGTTGCGGCTGTCGGCGCGGGGCGCACCGGACGGCGTCGCCACCGTCGCCGACGCCACCCTCACCGTGCCCGCCCACGGCACGGCCTCCACCACCGTCACCGGCGACGCGTCCAGGGCACCGGTCGGCGAGACCAGCGGGCAGATCGTGGCCGCCGACCCCGCCGGCGCCACGGTCGCGCACACCGTGTTCGGGCTGGTCAAGGAGGACGAGCGGTACACGCTCACCGTCCACGTCAAGGACCGGTCGGGCGCGCCCGCCCCCGCCGACCTCACCGTGCAGCGGCTCGCCGGGGGCGCGGACGCCCAGCCCGTCCACGTCGGCGAGTCGGGCACGCTCCGGCTGCGCCTGGAGCCCGGCACCTACTCCCTCGCCACCTTCCTCGACGTGCCCGGCAGCCACGGCGCCGACTCCCTCGGCCTCGGCTTCCTCACCGCCCCCGAGATCACCCTCGACCGCGACCGCGACGTCACCCTGGACGGCCGCGGGCTGCGGGAGATCCGCGCGGACGTGGACCGGCGCACCGAGACCCGCCAGCTCGTCATGGAGTACGACCGGAACGCCGGCGGCGCCGACCTGTTCGGCGCGGTGCAGGTGCCCCTCACCTACGACAGCGTCTTCGCGGCGCCCACCCCGAAGGTCACGCACGGCACCTTCGAGTACCGGACCGTATGGCGGCTCGCCGCGCCACGGCTTCGCGTCGAGGGCGTCGGCGAGGCCACCGTCCAGCCGGGCGGCACCCTGATCTCGGGCCGCACGAGACTGCCCCTCGTGGACGTCGGCGACGGACCCGTCACCGGGGTGTCCGGCAAGGCCGTCCTCGCCCGCCTCGCCCCCGGCGCCGACCCGTCCGCGCTCGCGCGGGCCGCGCAGGACGCGGGCGCCCGGGCCCTGTTCGTCACGGACGACGCGCCCGGCCGGCTGATGGCCTGGTGGGGCACCGACGACAACGCCGACCGGCCCCTGCTGATCGCCACCGTGAACCAGGCGGACGCGGCCCGCCTCAGGGCGGCGGGCCGGGCCGACATGACCGGCACGACCGACTCCCCGTACGTGTACGACCTCTCCGAGGGCCACCGCGGGGCCATCCCGGACCGGGACCTCACCTACGCGCCCGGCAGCCGCCGACTGGCCGCCGTGCACGTCACGTTCCACGCCGCGCGGCCACAGAGCGGCGGCGAGTTCCGGTACTCGCTCACCGACGCCTTCCCGATCGGTCTCGGCTTCCCGGAGCGGGTCGCCCTGCCCGCCGAGCGCACCGACTACGTCTCCACCGGCCCCGGCCAGCTGTGGCACGAGTCCGTCACCACCGCCGACGGCGCGCTGGAGGAGCGCGGCGGGCTCGTCCGCTACGACGGCGGGACCCGGCCGGCGCTGCACTGGTTCCGGCCGGTGTGGCACCCCTGGCTGGGCACCGGCCTGGGCTGGGGACAGCAACGCGCCGGGAACCAGATCCAGGTGAACGTGCCCGGCTGGGGCGACTCCGGGCCCGACCACACCGGCTTCGGCGACGTGTGGAGCGAGGACAGCGGGATGCGCCAGACCACCTCCGTCCGGCTCGACGGCACCCTCGTCGACCAGAACACCGGTTCCGCCGCCTACGTGTGGGACGCGCCCGCCGAGGAGCACACGTACCAGGTCGTCACCGACACCGCCCTCGACGCCGGCCGGTGGCCGCTGGCCACCCGCGGCCACACCGAGTGGACCTTCCGCTCGGCGGCCACCCCGGAGGACCACTCGACGTACCTGCCGCTGATCAACCTCGCCTACGACCTCGACACCGACCTCGCCGGTGCCGTGCGCGGCGGCCAGCGGGTACCGGTCGGGCTGCGCGCCGCCTACGTGGCGCACGCCTCGGGCACCGGCAGGCTCGGCGGCGGCCGGCTGGAGGTGTCGTACGACGACGGCACGACCTGGCGGACGGTCCCCCTGCGCACCGGCGGCGACGCCTCCTGGCGGGGGACGCTGTCCGTGCCGCGCGGCGCGTCGTCCGTCTCGCTGCGGGCCTCGGCCCGCGACGACGAGGGGGGAGCGGTGACGCAGGAGACCGTTCGGGCGGTGGCGGTCCGGTAGCGCCCCGGGGCCCCGTGGCCGGGGACGTTCAGACGATGCCGCGGACGACGCCCAGCTCCACCAGGTCCTGCGGGCGCAGCCGGAGCTGGTCCGCGGTCGGGCGGACCTCCTCCGGCCGGCGTTTCAGGATGGCGGCCGCCGGCTCCGGCGCTATCACCGAGAAGTAACTGTCCGGTGTGACCCAGGTGTTGCCGGGCGCCGCCAGGGCCAGGGCGCCGCCGGAGCCGCCCTCGCCGATGACGAGGGTGGTGACCGGCACCCGGGCGGCGGCCACCGCGCCGAACACCTCGGCGACGGCCGCGCCGACGCCCTGCCGCTCCGCCTCCGCGTCGTTCGCGGCTCCGGGGGTGTCCACCAGCGTCAGCACGGGGACGCCGAACCGGTCCGCCAGCCGGATCAGCCGGGCGGCGGTGCGGTACCCGGCGGGGCGGGTCGCCGTGCCGGTCTGCGCCGCGTAGGCCACGGTACGGCCGGCCCGCTCACCGAATCCGCACAGCATCCCGTCGGAATCGGTACCGCCGCACCGGTCGCCGCTGATCGGCAGCCGGTCGTCGAAGTAGGCGTCCAGGTAGGCGTGCGCCCGTGGCCGTCCGGGGGCCCGGGCCCGCTCGACGGCCTCCCACCCGGTCGCGGGCAGCCCGCCCCGCCCGAGCGAGAACGTCGCCGAGACCCTCGCCAGGGGCATGGAGGTCATGGTCACGGGCGAGATCCGCACGGAGTCCTGGGAGAAGGACGGCGTCAAGCACG
>NZ_JBEXKG010000240.1:0-8287 GCF_040609555.1 Streptomyces sp. NPDC004658 | reverse complement strand
ACACCCTATTGGGCCCCCCGCCGCCGCAGCCCCCCACCCCCCCCGCGCGCACCCGCGCCCGCCCCGCCGCCGGCCCCCCCCCCCGCCACCGTACGCGATGCCGCCGACAGTGGCGCGAGCCGCTACTTCGACAGCTCGGTCAGTTCCCGGTCGGTGGCGCCCGCCACCCGGCGGCGGACGCCGAACCAGCCGACGACCAGCATGACCGCGATCACCGGGATGAGGAGCAGCGTCTTGCGGCCCACCTCGGCGTCGTTCCACATCATGCCGAGGCAGACCAGCAGGAACACCACCGTGGCGATCTCCGTGACCGGGCTGAACTTCAGCTGGAAGTGCGGCCGGGCCACCAGGCCCGCGCGGGCGCGGCGGACGAAGACCAGGTGGCAGATCATGATGATCACCCAGGTGCTGATGATGCCGAGCGAGGCGACGTTGAGCACGATCTCGAAGGCCTGGCTGGGGACCAGGTAGTTCAGTCCCACGCCGAGCACGCACACCGCGCAGGTCAGCAGGATGCCGCCGTAGGGCACCTGGCTGCGGTTCATGCGGGCGGTGAACTTCGGCGCCGAGCCGGCCGTGGCCATCGAGCGCAGGATGCGGCCGGTGGAGTACAGGCCGGAGTTGAGCGAGGACATGGCGGCGGTCAGCACGACCAGGTTCATCACGTCACCGGCCGCCGGGACACCGATCTTGGACAGCACGGTCACGAACGGGCTCTGGTCGGCGGAGTACACCGAGCCCGGCAGCAGCAGGGCGAGGAGCACGACCGAGCCGACGTAGAACAGACCCACGCGCCACATGATCGAGTTGACCGCGCGCGGGACGACCTTCTCCGGCTCGGCGGTCTCGCCGGCGGCCACGCCGACCAGTTCCAGGGCGGCGTACGCGAAGATCACGCCCTGCATGACCAGGACGACCGGCATCAGGCCGTGCGGGAAGACGCCGCCGTTGTCGGTGATGACACCGAGGCCCGGCGTGCTGCCGCCGACGTCGTGCCGGGTCGCGAGCAGGAAGATGCCGATCAGCATGAAGCCCACGAGCGTGGCGACCTTGATGATCGCGAACCAGAACTCCATCTCGCCGAAGATCTTCACCGAGATCAGGTTCACGGCGAGGACGACCGCGAGCGCGACCAGCGCCAGCACCCACTGCGGGATGGACGTGAACATGCTCCAGTAGTGCGTGTAGAGCGCGATCGCGGTGATGTCGGCGATGCCGGTCGTCGACCAGTTCAGGAAGTACATCCAGCCGGCGACATAGGCGCCCTTCTCGCCGAGGAACTCGCGCGCGTACGACACGAAGGAGCCGGAGGACGGCCGGTACAGGACCAGCTCGCCCAGGGCCCGGACGACGAAGAACGCGAAGACACCGCAGACCAGATAGGCCAGGGCCAGCGCCGGGCCCGCGTTGTGCAGGCGTCCGCCGGCGCCGAGGAAGAGGCCGGTGCCGATGGCTCCGCCGATGGCGATCATGTTGACGTGGCGGGCCTTGAGGTCCTTGCTGTAACCGGCGTCGCCCGCGTCCGCGGGCGTCCGGGCCACCTGGGGATGGGCGGTGGCCTGTGCCGATTCCACGGCTTCCTTGCTCACGGGTGGTTCCACTTCCTGGTGCGCCCGGACCTCGTGGGCCCGGGGTTCGTGCAGGTCTTGGCCCGCACCACCCTTGTGTCGGGGCACAGACCAAGGCAGCAGCTTCCCAGACAGACCGCCCGGTACGCGATGGCCCACCTCACACAGCGGTTCTTCTCACAGGGTCGTCACGGGCTCGCCCCGGGTTTCACACCATTGGTGAGACAGCGATACTGCTGCACATGACGACCGACACCGGCGAGCCCACCCTGACGATCGACGAGCTGGCCGCGCGGGCGGGCGTCACGGTGCGCACGGTCCGCTTCTACGGCACCAAGGGCCTGCTGCCGCCGCCGGTGATCGGTCCCCGCCGGGTGGGCCACTACGGCCGGGAGCACCTGGCCCGGCTCCAGCTGATCGAGGAGATGCAGCGGCAGGGCATGACCCTGGCGGCGATCGAGCGGCACCTGCGGCAGCTGCCGGCCGACCTCGGCCCGCACGACCTGGCGATCCACCGGGCGGTGGTCGCCTCCTGGGCGCCGGACACCGTGGAGACCGTCTCCCGCGCGGAGCTGGAGCGGCGGGCGGGGCGCCGGCTGACCGAGGAGGACGTGGACCGGCTGGCCGCGATGAACGTGGTGACGAAGGACGGGGAGTCCTTCCGCGTGGACTGCGGCCTGTTGCGGCTCGCGGTGCAGCTCCTCGACGTGCCGCTGGCGCAGGAGACCATCCTGGCCGCCCGGACCGTCCTGACCGACCACGCCCGCGCGGCGGCCCACGAGCTGTCGGACCTGCTGCGGGAGGCCGTCGCCGAACGCGCCACGCGGGACGTGAAGTCGCTGTCGGCCCACATGCACCCGCTCGTCGTGCAGGCGCTGCTCACGACCTTCCAGCGGTCGCTGAAGGAGGAGCTGCGCCAGTGGCTGGACGGCGCGGCGGCCCCGGAGACCCCGCCGGGGGGCGCGGCGGCCCCGGGAGCGCAGTCCCGGGGCACGCCGTCCGGCTGAGGCGCGTCAGCGGGCGTCGGTGAACGTCTCCCCGTTCCCGGCCTTGGTCACGAGCAGCGCGGGCGGGGCGAACCGCTCGCCGTACCGCTCGGCCAGCTCCCGCGCCCGGGCCACGAATCCGGGCAGGCCCCCTTCGTAGCCGTTGATGTACTGGAGCACACCGCCGGTCCAGCCGGGGAAGCCGATGCCGAGGATCGAGCCGATGTTGGCGTCGGCGACGGAGGTCAGCACGCCCTCTTCCAGGAGGCGCACGGTGTCGAGCGCCTCGGCGAAGAGCATGCGCTCCTGCATGTCCCGGAACGGGATCTCGTACCCGGGACGGGTGAAGTGCTCGCGCAGGCCCGGCCAGAGCCCGGCCCGCCTGCCGTCCTCGGTGTAGTCGTAGAAGCCGGCGCCGCCGCTGCGGCCGGTGCGGCCGAACTCGTCGACCATGCGGTCGATGACCGCCTCCGCCGGGTGCGCCGTCCAGGTGCCGCCGGCCTCCTCCACGGCCCGCTTCGTCTCGCCCCGGATCTTGCGCGGGAGGGTGAGCGTCAGCTCGTCCATGAGGGACAGCACCTTGGCCGGGTAGCCGGCCTGGGCGGCGGCCTGCTCCACGGAGGCGGGCTCGACACCCTCGCCGACCATGGCGACGCCCTCGTTGATGAAGTGGCCGATCACCCGGGAGGTGAAGAAGCCGCGGGAGTCGTTGACGACGATCGGCGTCTTGTTGATCTGCCGGACCAGGTCGAAGGCGCGGGCGAGGGCCTCCTCGCCGGTGCGCTCGCCCTTGATGATCTCGACCAGGGGCATCTTGTCGACCGGGGAGAAGAAGTGCAGTCCGATGAAGTCGGACTGGCGCTGCACGCCCTCGGCGAGGGTGGTGATGGGCAGCGTGGAGGTGTTGGAGCACAGCAGCGCGTCGGGGGCGACGACGGCCTCGATCTCCTGGAACACCTTGTGCTTGAGGGCGGTGTCCTCGAACACGGCCTCGATGACCGCGTCGCAGCCCGCGAGGTCGGCCACCTCGGCGGTGGGGGTGATCCGGGCGAGCAGCGCGTCCGCCTTCTCCTGGCTCGTACGACCCTTGGCGACGGCCTTGGCGCACAGCTTCTCGGAGTAGCCCTTGCCCTTGACGGCGGCTTCCAGGGAGACGTCCTTGAGGACGACGTCGATGCCCGCGCGGGCGCACGCGTAGGCGATGCCGGCGCCCATCATGCCGGCGCCGAGGACGGCCACCTTGCGGACCTGGCGGGGCTCGACGCCCTTCGGGCGGTTGGCGCCGGAGTTGACCGCCTGGAGGTCGAAGAAGAACGCCTGGATCATGTTCTTCGAGGTCTGCCCGGCGGCCAGTTCCACGAAGTAGCGGGCCTCGATGACCTGGGCGGTCTCGAAGTCGACCTGGGAGCCCTCGACGGCGGCGGCGAGGATGTTGCGCGGCGCCGGGTAGGGGGCGCCGCCGGTCTGCTTGCGCAGGTTGGCCGGGAAGGCGGGCAGGTTGGCGGCGAACTTCGGGTTGGCCGGGGTGCCGCCGGGGATCCTGTAGCCCGGCTTGTCCCAGGGCTGCTGGGACTCGGGGTTCGCGTCGATGAAGGCCCGGGCCTTGGCGAGCAGTTCCTCGGGGGTGGCGGCGACCTCGTCGACGAGGCCGTTCTCCTGGGCGCGCCGCGCGTTGTACTGCTGTCCCTGGAGGAGCACCTTCAGCAGGGCGTCCGTGATGCCCAGCAGCCGCACGGTACGCACGACTCCGCCGCCGCCGGGGAGCAGGCCGAGGGTGACCTCGGGACAGCCGATCCTGGTGCCGGGGGTGTCGAGGGCGACCCGGTGGTGGCAGGCGAGGGCCAGTTCGTACCCGCCGCCGAGGGCCGCGCCGTTGATGGCGGCGACGACCGGTTTGCCGAGGGTCTCGATGCGGCGCAGGTTCCGCTTGATGGCGAGGCCGCCGTCGAACAGCTCCTGTGCCGTTTCGGGCGTGACCCGGATGAGGTCGCGCAGGTCGCCGCCCGCGAAGAAGGTCTTCTTCGCGGAGGTGAGGATGATGCCGCGGATGTTCTCCCGCTCCGCCTCCAGGCGGTCGGTGATCACGGCGAGGGAGTCGCGGAACGCCTGGTTCATGGTGTTCGCGGACTGGTCCGGGTCGTCCAGGACGAGGGTGACGACACCGGTGTCGTCCTGCTCCCAGCGGATGGTGGTGCTCTCGGTCATGACAGTCGTCTCCGTAGAAGTCTTCGGGGCGCTTGGTTCCGCGGGGAGGTCAGACGCGCTCGACGATGGTGGCGATGCCCATGCCGCCGCCGACGCAGAGGGTGGCGAGGCCGTAGCGCTTGTCCTGGCGCTCCAGTTCGTCGATGAGCGAGCCGAGGATCATGGCGCCGGTGGCGCCGAGCGGGTGGCCGAGGGCGATGGCTCCGCCGTTGACGTTCACCTTGTCCAGGGTCAGGCCCATGTCCTTCACGAAACGCAGCACGACCGCGGCGAAGGCCTCGTTGATCTCGACCAGGTCGATGTCGTCGATGGTGAGGCCCGCCTTCGCCAGGGCCTTGCGGGTGGCGGGGGCGGGGCCGGTGAGCATGATGGTCGGCTCGGAGCCGGAGACGGCCGCGGCGACGATCCGGGCGCGCGGGGTGAGGCCGTAGCGCTCGCCGACCTCCCGGGAGCCGATGGCGACGAGCGAGGCGCCGTCCACGATGCCGGAGGAGTTGCCGGCGTGGTGGACGTGGTCGATCTTCTCCACCCAGTGGTACTTCTGCAGGGCCACGGCGTCGAAGCCGCCGAGGTCGCCGATGTCCGCGAAGGACGGCTTCAGCTTGGCGAGGGAGTCGGCGGTGGTGCCGGGGCGCATGTGCTCGTCGTGGTCGAGGACGACCAGGCCGTTGCGGTCCCTGACGGGGACCACGGACTTCTCGAAGCGGCCCTCCTTCCAGGCGGTCGCGGCGCGCTCCTGGGACAGGGCGGCGTACTCGTCGACGTCCCGGCGGGAGAAGCCCTCGATGGTGGCGATGAGGTCGGCGCCGATGCCCTGCGGCACGAAGTTGACGGCGAGGTTGGTCATCGGGTCGTTGAACCAGGCGCCGCCGTCCGAGGCCATCGGGACCCGGGACATGGACTCGACACCGCCCGCGAGGACGAGGTCCTCCCAGCCCGCGCGGACCTTCGCCGCGGCCAGGTTGACGGCCTCCAGACCGGAGGCACAGAAGCGGTTCTCCTGCACGCCCGCGACCGTGTCGGGCAGTCCGGCGGCGAGGGCGGCGATCCGGGCGATGTCGGAGCCCTGGTCGCCGACGGGGCCGACGACGCCGAGCACGATGTCGTCGATCGCGGCCGGGTCGAGGCCGGGGAAGCGGGCGCGGATCTCGTGGACGAGGCCGACGACCAGGTCGATGGGCTTCGTGCCGTGCAGGGCGCCGTTCGCCTTGCCGCGGCCGCGCGGGGTGCGGATCGCGTCGTACACGTACGCTTCGGTGCTCACGGGTGTGCCTTTCGGGAGGGTGGGGCGAGCGGGTGGCGGGGTCAGCCGCCGTCGGTGACGAGGCCGTCGCGGTCGTCGAGGTCGTCAGGGTCGTCGAGGTGGCCGGTCGGGGGTGCCGGTATGCCCCAGTCCCGGGCGACCGCGGCCGTGTCCGCGCCGGGCCGGGCGGGGCCGGTGCGGACGGCGGTGGGGGTCGCGGAGAAGCGGGGGGCGGGGGCGGGCTGGGTGATGCCGCCGTGGTCGGTGAAGGTGCCGCGCGCGGCCAGGTGGGGGTGGGCCGGGGCCTCGCGCAGGCTCAGCACGGGCGCCACACAGGCGTCGGAGTCCGCGAAGACAGCCGTCCACTCGGCGCGGGTGCGGGACTTGAAGGCGGCGGCGATCCGTTCGCGCAGCTCACCCCAGCGGGTCCAGTCCGTGCGGGCGGGCGCCAGGTCGTCCAGGCCGAGCAGGTGCAGGAACTCCGCGTAGAACTTGCCCTCCAGGGCGCCCACCGCCATGTACCGGCCGTCGGCGGTCTCGTAGGTGCCGTAGTAGGGGCAGCCGCCGTCCAGGAGGTTGGCGGCGCGGCGGTCCTGCCAGCCGCCCGCGGCGAGCATGCCGTGGATCATCGCGGACAGGTGGGCCGCGCCGTCCACGATGGCCGCGTCGACCACCTGGCCGGTGCCGGTCGCGCGGGCGTGGTGCAGGGCGGCGAGGACGCCGACGACCAGGTAGAGGGAGCCGCCCGCGTAGTCCCCGAGGAGGTTGGCGGGCACGGCCGGGGGTTCGTCCGGGCGGCCGATCATGCCGAGGGTGCCGGTGAGGGCGATGTAGGCGATGTCGTGGCCGGCGCGCCGGGCGAGCGGGCCGTCCTGGCCCCAGCCGGTCATGCGGCCGTAGACCAGCCGCGGGTTGCGGGCGTGGCAGTCCCCGGGGCCGATGCCGAGCCGTTCGGCGACACCGGGCCGGTATCCCTCGATGAGGATGTCGGCCCGCTCGGCGAGGTCCAGGACGCGCGCGGGGCCGTCCGGTGCCTTCAGGTCGACCACGATCGAGCGCTTGTTGCGGTTGGTGACGTCGTAGGCGGGGTCGATCGCGAGGCCCGGTCCGCCCGGGCGGTCCACCCGGACCACGTCGGCGCCCAGGTCGGCCAGCAGCATGGCGGCGAACGGGCCCGGGCCGATGCCGGCCAGCTCGACCACGCGCACGCCGGAGAGCGGGCCGTCACCCGGCGTCGGCGTCCCTGCCGTTGTCATCCGTCCAGCCCCCAGGCGTGTGTGACACAAACGATGTAACACCGGTGATGCTAAGAACGCGTTCCACCGGACACAAGACCTCAACGAGCAAGCGCTTAGCCAAGTGCCCGCCGGTCCGATGATCACCCGGGAGAGTGACCGGTGCTCGGCCGGGTCCGCCGGACGGGCGGGCCTCCCCGGCCGTCACCGGGCACCCGTCCGCACCTCCCCCGCCCGCGCCGGGGGCGGTTTCTCCCGCTTCTTCACGGCATTCCTGGCTACGGCCACCGCTGCCTCCGGGCTGGTCGTCGGGCTCCGCACTCCTCACGCTAGCCTCGGCCACCGACAGCGGCGCGGGCTGCGCGACGGCCGCACGGACCAAGGGGTGTCATGAGCAGGATGAGCAGGGCGGACCGGCCGTACGACCTCGTGCTCTTCGGGGCCACGGGCTTCGTCGGTGCGCTCACGGCCCACTATCTCGCCGCGCACGCGCCGCGGGACCTGCGCTGGGCGGTCGCCGGGCGCGACGAGGGGCGGCTGGAGCGGCTGCGCGAGGACCTGCCCGGCGGCACGGACGTCGGTGTGCTGCGGGCCGACGTGACCGAACCGGCCACCCTGCGCGCCCTCGCCGAGCACGCGCGCGTGGTCGCCACGACGGTGGGGCCGTACGTCCTGCACGGCGAGGAACTCGTGGCCGCCTGCGCCGACACCGGCGCCGACTACCTGGACCTCACCGGCGAGCCCGAGTTCGTGGACCTGACGTACGTCCGGCACGACGCACGCGCGCGGGAGACGGGCGCGCGTCTGCTGCACGCCTGCGGTTTCGACTCGGTGCCGCACGACCTGGGCGTGTACTTCACGGTCCGGCAGCTCCCCGAGGGCGTGCCGCTGACCGTGGACGGCTATGTGACCGCCGACGCGGCCTTCTCCGGCGGCACCCTCGCCTCCGCGCTGAACCAGATGGCCCGCGGACGGCGGATGCTGGCCGCCGCGCGGGAGCGGGCCCGGCACGAGCCGCGGCTGCCGGGCCGCCGGGTGACGGCGCCGGCG
>NZ_JBEXKG010000239.1:0-8347 GCF_040609555.1 Streptomyces sp. NPDC004658 | reverse complement strand
CCCGGCGAAGGGGCGGCGGGTGAGGGCCGGCGCCCTCCAGGGCCGGACCGTCGTGATCACCGGAGCCGCACGCGGGCTGGGCGCGGCGCTGGCGCGCGAACTGGCCCGGCGCGGGGCGCGCCTGGCACTTCTCGGCCATGAGGGGTCTGAACTGGACGCCTTGGCGGCATCCCTGCCCACCGCGGCACTGGCGGTCGAAGTCGACGTCACGGACCATGCCGCGCTGGACGATGCGGCAGCCCGGGTCCGCGGAGGCCTCGGTCGGCCGTCGGTGGTCGTGGCGAACGCGGGAATCGCCCAAGGAGGCCCTTTCGCGACGTCGGACCCCGCCTCATGGCGTCGTGTCGTCGACGTGAACCTGACCGGCAGTGCCCACACGGCTCGGGCGTTCCTGCCCGATCTGACGGCGACGGCGGGCTACTTCCTGCAGATGGCGTCGCTCGCGTCCCTCGGAGCCACCCCGATGATGAGCGCCTACTGCGCTTCCAAGGCAGGCGTGGAAGCCTTCGCCCACTCCCTCCAGGCCGAGGTGGCGCACGAGGGGGTCGCGGTGGGCATCGCCTATCCCGCCTGGGCGGACACCGACATGATCCGCGAAGCCGAGGACTTCACCGCCCTGCGCGAACTGCGCGTGCGCATGCCCCCCGGCGTCCGGACCATTCATCCGGCCGACGTGGTCGCCGCCCGGCTGGCGCGCGCCGTCGAGCGCCGCCGCACCGCTGTCTACGTTCCGGCCTGGCTGCGTCTCGTCCAGCCCCTGCGCTGGGCCCTGCCGCCCGTGGTGCTACGGCTGGCCCGCCACGATCTGCCCCGCTGGGACGCCGGGCGGCCGCTGCGTGCCACGGGCAGCTTGGGCGCCGGCGGACGGGCCGACCGCGCCGCGGCCTCACCGGACGACGGGCGGCCGGGCTGACCCGCTCCGCGTCGCGGCATCGGCCGGGGACCCCCAGGCTGGAAGAAGGGGGAGCAGACCGCCGACAAGGTGCCAAGGGAGAGTCGGCATGGTGAAGAAGCGCGAAGCGGGCAAGACGCTGAAGAAGGGTGATCACGTCACGTGGCGCAGTCACGGGAGCCGGGCCGAGGGCGAGGTGGAAAAGGAGATCACCGATCGGACCGAGGCCGCGGGCCGCACGGTGGACGCCTCGCCTGACGACCCGCAGTACCAGGTACGCAGCGCCAAGTCCGGCAGGACCGCGGTGCACAAGCCGTCCGCGCTCAAGAAGAAGTGAGCCGACGTGGACGACGACGAGCGTGAAGAGGTGCGGGAGGCGTTCCGTGAGCTGGTGAACATGACACCGGCCGGACTGGAGAAGTGGCTCGCCACCGACCGGTCACGCGACGCCGGACAGCACAGGGACGGAGACGAGTCCACCGGCCACGCCTCCGGCCGCCGGATCGTGGAGATCCTGCGGACCAAGAAGGGCGACCTCTCCGACGACGACTACCGCCACATGCGCAAGGTCGTCGGCTACATCCGCCGGCATCTGGCACAGCGGCCCTCCGGCGACGTACGCGCGACGAGATGGCGGCACTCCCTGATGAACTGGGGCCACGATCCGCTGGCGTGAGGGCGCCCCGCCGGACGGGACGGCCGAAGCCCGACGGCCGCCCGGTACGGCCCTGCCCTTGGCACCGTGCCGGGTCCGGAACCGCTGCGGGGCGACTGTCGAGGCGGCAGCAAGTCCGCCTAGGCCGAGTCGCGCACGATCAGCTCCGTACGGAGGATCACGTGCCGCCAGGCCACGGAGGATTCCTCCATCTCCTCCAGGAGCAAGCGCACCATGGCCCGCCCGATCTCCTCCAGTGGCTGGCGGACCGTGGTCAGCCGCGGCTCGGTCCGCTCGGCCAGCGGGAAGTCGTCGAAACCGATGACGGCGACGTTCTCCGGCACCCGGCGTCCCGCCGCGCGCAGTGCCTCCAGGGCGCCGGCGGCCGTGGAGTCCGAGGCGGCGAGCACCCCGTCGATCTCCGGGTGCCGCTCGAGCAGCCGGGCCATGGCGCGCCGGCCGCTCTCCGCGGTGAAATCGCCCTCCGCGACCCAGGACCGCGGTGCGTCCACCCCCGCCTGGGCCAGGGCTTCGCGGTAGCCGCGCAGCCGGCACCGGGTGACGTACATGTCGAGCGGCCCGGTGATCGTGGCGATCGTCCGCCGGCCCTTGTCCAGCAGATGGGTGACCGCGCTGCGGGCGCCGCCGACGTTGTCCGCGTCGACGTAGCTGACGTGTTCGTCGGCCGAACGGCGGCCGAGCAGGACGGTCGGCAGCCGGGCCTCGGCGAGCATGTCGGGCAGCGGATCGTCGGCGTGCACGGACATCACCAGCACCCCGTCGACCCGGCCGCCGCGGGCGTACTCCAGGAACCGCGCCCGCTCGGTGTCCGAGCGGACCAGGGTCAGCAGCAACTGCATCCCGGTGTCGGTCAGGGCGTCGCCGAGCGAACGGACGATCTCGGAGAAGAAGGGCTCCGCGAACTTGCGCCAGTCCGGCTCCGTCATGACGAGCGCGACGGCGTCGGCCCGGCGCCCGGCGAGCGAACGGGCCGCGAGATTGGGCACGTAGCCCAGTTCCGCGATGGCCTGCTGCACGGCCCGGCGCGTCGACTCCTTCACGCCGGACGCGTTGTTGACGACGCGGGAGACCGTGCCCCGGCCCACTCCGGCGTGAGCGGCCACCTCCTCCAGCGTCGGCGAGCCAGGGCGCCGCTTGCCCATGACCACCTCCCCCAAGAGATCACCGATATTACGGGCCCCGCGCGGGCGCGCCCACAGAAAGTTTCGTACGGCTGCCGGGCGGGCTCCGCCGCCGGTCATCCCCTGCCCCGCTCGCGCCTCCACCCCGCGCCCGACGGCAGCACCTATGCCATATTGCGGATAAAACGGACGAAAGGTGTGTCATGAAGGTCGCAGTCATCGGCGGTACCGGGCTGATCGGGTCGCAGGTCGTCAACCGTCTGAACGCCGCGGGGCACGAGGCGGTACCGCACTCGCACTCCACCGGAGTCGACGTCATCAGCGGCCAGGGGCTGGACGCGGCTGTGTCGGGAGCCGACGTGGTGGTCAACGTGACGAACTCCCCGACCTTCGACGCGGCCTCCCTGGGGTTCTTCCAGACCTCGATGGAGAACGTCCTGGCCTCGGCACGCAAGGGCGGCGTCGGCCACATCGTCATCCTCTCCATCGTCGGCGTGGACCAGGTGCCGGAGCTGGACTACTACCGGGCCAAGGCGCTGCAGGAGAGCATCCTCGCGGCCGGTCCCGTCCCGTACTCGATCGTCCGGGCCACGCAGTTCATGGAGTTCGTGGACGACGTCCTGTCCTGGACCACGGAGGGCGACACGGTCCGGCTGCCCGCCACGCCGATCCAGCCGATCGCCGCCAAGGACGTGGCCGAAGCGGTCGCGGAGGTCGCCATGGGCGCCCCGCTGAACGGCAGGCGCAACATCGCCGGACCCGAGATCTTCACCCTGGACGAGCTGGGCCGGATGACCCTGGCCCGCAAGGGCGACCACCGCACCGTCGTCACCGATCCGACCGCCGGCATGTTCGCCGTCGTCAAGGGCGACGTGCTCACCGACCCGCACGCCCAGCCGGCCCCCACCCGCTACGAGGACTGGCTCTCCTGAAACCGCCCCCGGCGCCGGGCCCGTCGGTTCAGATGCCCAGGACGTCCAACAGGTCCGAAGGATCCGGCTCCGGCGCGCCCTCCAGCCGCTGCTCCGCCCAGATGACCTTGCCCCGCGCCGCGTAGCGCGTACCCCACATGTCCGCGAACTGGGAGACCAGGAACAGACCGCGGCCCCCTTCGTCCGTGCCGGCCGCGCGCCGCAGCCGGGGTGAGGTGTTGCTGCCGTCCGCCACCTCGCACACCAGGGTGCGGCCCAGCAGCAGCCTCACCCGTACGGGCGGAGCGCCGTAGCGGATCGCGTTGGTGAGGAGTTCGCTGAGGATCAGCTCCGTGCCGAACGCCGTCTCCTCCAGCCCCCAGTCGGCCAGCCGCCGGCCCGCCTCGCCGCGCACCCGGGGCACGGCCTCCACATCGAACGGGACGTCCCAGGTCGCCACGCACGCGGGGTCGAGCAGCCGGGTCCGGGCGACCAGCAGCGCCACGTCGTCACTGGGATGCCCGGGCAGCATCGCCTCCACCACGGCGCGGCAGGTCTCCTCCGGCGTCCGGTCCGCGCCGGCGATGGCCGAGGACAGCATCGCCAGGCCGTCGTCGATGTCCCGTCCACGGTTCTCGATCAGCCCGTCGGTGAACAGGACGAGACGGCTGCCCTCGGGCAGCTCCAGCTCCCCGGCCTCGAAGGGGTGACCGCCCACCCCCAGCGGCGGCGACAGCGGAAGGACGGGGAAGGACACCCTGCCCTGCGGATCGACCACGGCGGGTGCGAGGTGCCCGGCGCGGGAGACGGCGCAGCGCCCGCCGACCGGGTCGTAGACGGCGTAGAGGCAGGTGGCACCGGTGAGCGGCATCTGGCCGTCGTCGGCGGCGGTCGCGCTCTGGGCGTCCAGCCGGGTGACCATCTCGTCGAGATGCCCGAGCAGTTCGTCCGGTGTCGGGTCCAGCGAGGAGAAGTTCAGTACGGCCGTGCGCAGCCGCCCCATCGTGACCGCGGCCTGGAGCCCGTGTCCCACGATGTCCCCGACGACCAGCGCCACCCGGAAACCGGGCAGGGGGATGACGTCGAACCAGTCGCCGCCCACGCCGGACTCCGCCGGCAGGTAACGGGAGGCGACCTCCAGCGCGTCCTGGTCCGGCAGCCCCAGCGGCAGCAGGTTGCGCTGGAGCGTCACGGCCAGGGCGTGCTCGCGGGAGTACCGGCGCGCGTTGTCGATCGCGACGGCGGCGCGGGCCACCAGCTCCTCGGCCACGGCGACGTCCTCCTCGTCGAAACGGGGGGAGCCCGCGCCGCGCCAGAGGTTGACCATGCCGAGGACCACCCCGCGCGCCCGGAGCGGCACCGTGATCAGGGAGTGGATGCCGTAGTCCAGCGCCCGCCGCGCTCCCTGCGGATCCTGCGCACGCCAGTCCTCGGCGGTGTGCAGGTCCGGTACCAGGACGGCCTTGCCCCGCCGCAGCGCCGCCGCCATCGGCGTGTCGGCCACCATGAAACGGATCACCTCGCCCACCGGCTGCAAGGGGTGCCCGTCCTGCGGGGCCCGCAGCGCGGTGCGGCGCATCTCGCGTACCGCGCTCGTGGGCTCCTCGCCGCGCAGCACCGAGTCGAGGAGCTCCACGGTGACGAAGTCGGCCATACGGGGGACCGCCACCTCCGACAGCTCCTCCGCCGTACGCCGTACGTCGAGGGTGGTGCCGATCCGCACGCCCGCCTCGTACAGGAACGACAGCCGGCCGCGCGCCACCTCGGCCTGCCCGGACAGCGCCCTCAGCTCCGTGGTGTCGCGGAAGGTGGCGACCAGCCCCCGGGCGCCGCCGTACGGGGCGGTGGGCCGGGTGTTCACCGCCAGCAGCCGGTCCCCGGCCGGGACGACCTCGTCGGACGCCGTCTCACCGGACAGCAGCAGCCGCGCCAGACCCGGACCCAGCCCCAGCTCCCGCACGTGCCGCTCGTCGGTGTCCCCGGGCAGGTCCAGCAGCCGGCGCGCCTCGTCGTTGGCGAGCACGACGCAGCCGTCCCCGCCGACGATCAGCACCCCCTCGCGCACCGCGTGCAGCACGGCGTCGTGGTGCTCGTACATCCGGGTCATCTCGGCCGGGCCGAGACCGTGGGTCTGCCGCAGCAGCCGGCGGCTGACCAGCGCCGCGCCCCCGGTCGCCAGCAGCAGCGCCCCCGCCGCCATGCCGAGCAGCATCGGCAGCTGCCGGGAGAGCACCTGGCTCACGTTGCCGTACTGGATACCGGCGGTGACCATGCCGACCACGCGCCTGCTGGGGTCCGTCACCGGTACGACCGCCCGGACGGCGTCGGAGGGCCGGCCGTGGAACGTCTCGGTGAACATCTCGCCCATGGCGGCGCGGCCGACCCCCTCGGACTTCGTGCCGATCAGGGCCCGGTCGGTGTCCGTGATCCGGATTCCGCGCCGGTCGAGGACGCTGACGAAGTCGACCCCGGACCCCTTCTGCACCTGCTCCGTCGCCGACTGCAACTGGGCGGCCGGATGCGGTGACCGCAGTGCGAGCGCCGTTCCGGGTGCGTGCGCGAACGCCTCCGCCACGGCCAGGGAACGGTCCTCGGCGGTGCGCTGGGCGTCGTAGCGGCCCTGCACCACCAGGGCGGCGGCCCCCGCCGTCACCAGCAGCAGAATGATCAGCGCCTGGAGCACGAAGACCTGCGCGGCGAGCGTGCGGACGCTCAGGGACGGCGAAAGACGGCGTCTGCGTGGCGGCCAGAGCCTGCGGCCACGGGCCGGATCGGATGACCCCCGCGAGCCGGGCGGCGGCGCCGCGCTCGCCCATGGCCAGCGGGAACGTCCGCTCATCTCCCTTTTCTAGCATTGGGCCCGCGTGATCGGCGACCGGTGCGTCCGCCGATCGGCGCGGCGCGGCGCGCGGCGTGCGGGGTGGGCCGCCTTCCGCGGTGGGGACCGTCAGCCGGCCCGTGCCGCGAAACGCCGGGTGACGGCCAGGGCCGCGGCCATGATGCTCAGCTGAGGGTTCACCTCCGGACAGCTCGGCAGGACGGACCCGTCGGCGATCAGGACACCGTGTACGCCGCGCAACCAGCCCTCCGGGTCGGCCGGTGACCGCTCGGGATCGGCACCGGCCGCCGCCGTACCGGTGGGGTGGAACGCGGAGACGTGCAAGTGGCGCGCGCTCACTGTGTCGAGCAGGGCCTCCAGCTGGGCAGGGGTGCGGGCGCGCGGGGCCCGGGGGACGCCCGTCAGCACCTCCTCGGCGCCGGCGGCGAACAGCAGACGCCCCATGGCCCGTTGGGCCCGCAGCAGCCGGCCCGCGTCGCGCGCCGCGAGGCCGTAGCGGAGCAGCGGGCGGCCATGGCCCAGTACGCGGCCCGACGGACGGTCGGCGATCATGGCACCCAGCGTCGCCAGCCGTTCCGTCTGTTCCAGTTCCCGCCGCAGGGCGCGGCCGATTCCCGGCAGAACGAAGGAACTCATGCCCGCGGGCGCCGCGGTCGCCTCGATCAGGATGCCGTCGGCCCGCAACTGCTCCACCCCGACGCTCTGCAGGACGCCTTTCCAGGCGGTGACCGGACGGTCGAAGCGGCCCGCGACGCTGATGGCGGGGTGGACGCTGAGGTTCCGGCCGAGCCGAGGGTGCCCGCCCAGGCCGGAGCGGCGCAGCAGCGGCGGGGTGTGAAGGGCCCCGGCGGCGACCACGACCAAGGGGCTGAGGATCTCCAGTTCGCTGCCGTCCGGACGGCGGGCCAGCACCCCGGCGGCCCGTGGACCGGCCGGCCCGTCGCGGTCGACGAGGATCCGCCGTACCCGAGCACCCGTCACGACGCGCGCGCCGGCCGCGCACGCCTCGGGCAGCACGGACAGCTGGACGCTCTGCTTCGCGCCGGTGGGACAGCCGACGACACACTGGCAGGAGCCCCGGCACCCGGGGGCGTTGCGCCGCAGGGGCGCCGCGGTCCAGCCCAGTTCCCGGGCCCCGGCCAGGGCGAGCCGCCCGTTGGCGCCGAGGACGTCCAGCGGCTGCGGTGCCACCCGCAGCACGCGTTCGACCTCGTCCAGATGCGCGGCGAAGCCCTCGGCGGCGGCGAACCCGTGGTGGCTCAGCCAGCGGGTGACGACGTGTTCCGGTGTCCGGTAGCACGTGCCCGAGTTGACGACGGTGGTGCCGCCGACCGCGCGGCCCACGGGCAGGACCACCGGGGGATTCCCCACGGCGACGGTGGCGCCGCCGTCCCGGTACAGGTTCAGGAACCGGTCGAGCGGCGCCCGCCGGCCGAACGACGCGGTGGAGTGGTGCTCGCCCTCTTCGACGACGACCACGCGCATCCCGGCCGCGGCGAGTGTCCGCGCGGCCATCGCGCCCCCCGCGCCCGACCCGACGACGACCGCGTCGGCGGTGGACCGCGTGGGCCAGCAGGGGGAGGGCGTGCAGTCGAGCGGGGGATCCTCGGGCCCGTACGCCGACGGCGCGGACTCCGGTACGGACTCCGAAGGCGCGGACCCCCAAGGCACGGCCCCCGAAGGCGAGGGCATGGAGCCGTGGTGGAGCATGCGTTCGGTTCCGGCGGCCAGCAGCAGCGGTACCTTGACCGCGTCCAGCAGCGGCAGCAGGGCCGGGCGTGCCGCGAGCGACGTGATGACGCGCTCGCGTTCCTCCGCGTCGAGTGCGCTCGGCTGGGCCGGTGGCCGGCGTTGCCGGCCAGGACGTCTGTCCTCCGGCTGTCTTCGACTGCTGCGAGTGCGCCGGGC
>NZ_JBEXKG010000238.1:0-8408 GCF_040609555.1 Streptomyces sp. NPDC004658 | reverse complement strand
GGGCGCGAGTCGAGGTAGCGGCGGGCACCCCAGCCGAGCACGGCCTCGGCGAGCAGCACGCCCAACGCCGCGTCGGCGTGGCCCAGTTGGTCGGCGGCGTGCCGGCAGTAGGCGCAGCCGGCCAGATGCTCCTGGACGTCGGGCAGCAGGGCGCCGCCCCGGCGGATCGGGACGTCGAGCAGGCGGTTGTAGTAGCGGCACTCCTTGCCGGGCGCGAGTTCCCGGTGGGCGCGTACCAGGCCCTCGCGGAATTTCTCCCGGGCCTGTTCGAGCGCGGCCGTCGCGTTCCCGATGTCCACGCCGAGCAGTCCGGCGGGCACCTCCACCGCTTCGGCCTCGACCTCGGCGTGCCACAACAGGGCCTGTTCCAGCCGGGAAAGGCCGTGGAAGGAACGCTCGGAGAGCGCGCGGTTCTCCGGGACGAGCGGTTGCGCGGCGCGCATCCCGCGGCCCCCGGCGGGTTTGCCGAGTCCGGGGAGCACGGCGGTGATCCGGTCGGTGCCGGACCAGTTGAGGACCGTGTCGCGGACGGCCACCAGCAGGCGGGGCCGCAGCGCGTCGGCGGGTTCACCGAGCGCCAGCCGGCCGAGGACCTGGTGGAAGGCGGTGGCGGTGACCATGTGGGCGAGGGGCCCGGAGGCGGCCAGGCAGATGACCGCGTACTCCTGGGCCGGCTGCCAGTGCCGGGCCATCAGGAGGGCGGCCGACCGGGAGGCCTCCGCGTCGGAGCCGGCCCGCAGCGGGCCGGCGAGGAACTCGTCGGATTCCCCGGGATCGGCGCCGGACGGCGGATAGGGAGGACGAGGGGGGTGGGGGGTGAACACGGAGCGGATTCCTTTTGGCGCGTGGTGCGAGCGGGAAATTCACCGCGTTTGAACCCTTGCACACGTGCCACAGGGGCAACAAGGCGCACGGAGGACATCGGCCGTTTTGAAGGAAAGTCAGAAACACGGTGCCGGCCAGGGGTTGCCGCGAAAGCGGCCGGTTCTCCCGTGCGCCCCATGTGAAGCGCGCGCACGCGTCCGGCGGACGCGCACGCTCCCGCGGCGGGCGGTCCGGTAGTGGACTGGGTGCCGGTCCTCCTCGGAAGGCCCGTCCCCGGCCGGCGGCTCCCGGCGGCTTCCCCCGCCGGCCGGGGGCAGGGCGGTCCCGGACGCGTCAGGTCTGCCAGGAGCGGAGCCGGTCGGCGGCTCCGTACACGTCGGTCTTGCCGGAGACGAGGTCGCGGGCCAGATCGACGAGGGCGCCGTAGGGCGGGTCGATGCCGGCACCGCTGACGGACAGGTAGGCGACGGCGGTCGCGCAGGCGAAGCGGGCATTGGCCGCGGGCAGCGGCTTGAGCACCGCGAGGGTGTGCAGCAGCGCGGCGGCGCGCCAGGCCGCGTCGGACTCCACGCCGAGCCGTGGCGGGTCCACCCGGTGCCGGGCGACGGCGGCGACCAGCGCGGAGAAGTCGTCCACGGCGGGCTGTCCGGGCAGGACCTCCTCGTGCCGCTGGAGCAGCCAGGGGACGTCGATGTGGATGACGGGAGGCATCTCTCGGGCGGTCTCAGGCGGTCGCGCCCTGGGCGGGGCGCTCGTCGTCGGGGAAGGCCGCCGCGAACTCCTCGGCATGGGCGGCGAAGAAGCGGCGAAACGCCTCGGCGCCTTCCTGGAGGGCCCGGTGCCGGGCGATGTCGGCCGCGGCGGCCTCGCGCACGAGCGCCTTCATCGACGTACCGCGCTCCTTGGCGATCTGCCGCAGGTCCTCTAGTTCCCGTTCGCTGAACTCCACGTTGAGAGCTGGCATGCCCCTCACGGTACCGCGCGGGTACTCACGCGTAAATATGCGCAGCTCAGCAGGCATACGGTGCGGTACCGGCCGGAGCCGAGGGCCGTGTCCGATTCCCGCCGGTGGCACGGCCCTTCGCGCAGCAGACTCGAAAGCGCGGAAGCAGCCGGGGGACGCCCCGGGGAAGACGCCCCGGGAACGACGCGGGGGCACCGACGGAACACGTAGGAGCACCGATGGAGACGCACACCGTGCACACCGTGCACCCGAGCCCGCTGGGCGACCTGCTGCTGACCGGATCCGTGTCCCCGGCCGGCCGGTTCGCCCTGGTCTCGCTCTCCCTGCCCGGGCAGCGCGGCGCGCCCGCCGTCCGGCCCGGGGACCGCGACGACCGGCCCTTCACCGAGGCGCACCGGCAGCTGGACGCGTACTTCGCGGGCCGCCGGACCCGGTTCGACCTGCCGCTCTCCCCCGCCGGCAGCCCCTTCCAGCGGACCGTGTGGCAGGCCCTGGACGACATCCCGTACGGCACGACGACCACGTACGGCGAGCTGGCCGCCCGGGCCGGCGTGCCCCGGTCCGAACTGCGCGCGCTGGGCCGGGCGCTGGGCGCCAATCCGCATCTGCTGGTCCGCCCGTGTCACCGGGTGATCGGCGCCGACGGCTCGCTGCGCGGGTACGCGGGCGGGGTCGAGCACAAGCGGTGGCTGCTCACCCACGAGGGCGCGCTGCAGCCGACGCTGCTGTGAAGGGAGGACCCGTGGCACTCACTCTGGCCGAGGCCCGCCGCCGGGCGGCCCGCACCGACTGGGCGGCGCTCGCCGCCGAGCTGGACGAGCACGGCAGCGCGCCCACCGCTCCGCTGCTGACGCCCGCCGAGTGCGCGGACCTGGCCGCCCTGTACGACGAGCCGGAGCTGTTCCGCACCACGGTCGACCTGGGCCGGCACCGGTTCGGGTCCGGCGAGTACCGCTACTTCACGCACGACCTGCCCGGACCGGTCGCCGCGCTGCGGGCCGCGCTCTACCCGCGCCTGCTGCCGGTCGCCCGGGACTGGGCGGCCCGGCTGGACCGCCCGGCGCCCTGGCCCGACTCGCTCGACGCGTGGCTGGCGCGCTGCCACACGGCCGGCCAGGACCGGTCGGCGCAGATCCTGCTCAGGTACGGTCCGGGCGACTGGAACGCGCTGCACCGGGACGTCTTCGGCGAGCTGGTCTTCCCGCTCCAGGTGGTGATCGCGCTGGACGCGTACGGCACCGACTACACCGGCGGCGAGTTCCTCATGGTGGAACAGCGCCCGCGCGCCCAGTCGCGGGGTACGGCGAGCGTGCTCCGGCAGGGGCACGGGCTGGTGTTCACCACCCGGGACCGCCCCGTGCGCACCCGCCGCGGCTGGTCGGCCGGGGCGGTGCGGCACGGGGTGAGCACGGTGCGGTCGGGGCGGCGGCGGACCCTGGGCCTGGTCTTCCACGACGCGGCCTGACCGCGACACCCTCCGCGCGAGAAGCCGCGCGACCGTCCACCGCGCCGCCGGCCTCGCGGCGGACGCGCGCCGCCCGTCACACGTCCAGCCGGCTGATCCGCACCGCGCCCTTCGTCTGCCCCGGGTAGGCGCTGGTGAGCGTCAGCCGCAGCCGGGAGCCGCGGGCCGCGTCGAAGGTGATGACCGTCGGGCTGTCGGAGGCGGTGGCCCACTCCACCGTCGCTCCGGTCACCGGGGCCCAGGCGTGCCCGTCCCACACCGCCACCTCGGCCCGTGCCGGGAGGGTGTGGCCGGCGTCGACCGTGAAGGAGGCCGCCACCCGGTGGACGGTCCGGGTGCGCCCGAAGTCGACGGACACCCAGTCCTTCGCCCGGGCGCCGCTGAACGCGGGCAGCAGCGCGGTGGCCTGCTTCACGAAGGCGTTGGACCAGCCGGTGGCCGGGTCGCCGTCCAGCATCGCGGCGGGCAGGGTGTCCGGGCGGCCGGAGTAACCGGCGTCGGCGCGCGGGTACTCGGGCGGCGCCGGGTGGCCGGGCCGGAAGTCGGCGGGTTCGGTCGTCGCGGCGTCGCGGGCCGGGCTCGTGCGCAGGTGCGCCGTGCCCGTGCGCAGGCCGTCCACCCGGGCGGTGACCTTCAGCGGGCCGGGCCGCACGCCTGCGCGGACGATGGCGAGGGCCTTGCCGTGGAAGGCGGTGCGGGTGCTCGCCTGGTAGCGCTCGGCGCTCTCCTGGCGGCCGTTGTCCAGTCCGGCGAGGGAGCCGCCGGTGACGTCGAAGGAGATCAGGTGCTCGGCGTCGGGCACCAGCACGCCGTGGGCGTCGACGATCTCGGCGGTGACGAAGGCGAGCGAACGGCCGTCGGCGGCGAGGGACTCGCGGTCGGCGGTGAGCCGTACGGCGTGCGGGGCTCCGGCCGTGCGCAGCACGTCGGCGGCCACGACCTTGCCGTCCCGCCGGGCGACCGCCTTCAGCTCGCCCGGCCGGTAGGGCACCTTCCAGGTCAGGTGCAGCTTGCCCGCGCTGCCGTTGGGGCTGGTGTAACTGCCCGGGTAGGGGCCGTCGGTGAAGGTCTTGTCGTCGCCGGTGGGCTCGGTGGTCTCCAGGTACTCCCGGCCGTCGGTCGTCCGCTTGACGTCGAACTCCCGTACTCCCAGGGACTCCCCGTCGAGGAACAGCTCGACGGTGGGCACGTTGGCGTAGGCCCACACCTCCACCGTCTCGCCCTCCTCGTGGTTCCAGCTCATCGGCAGCAGATGGACCATCGGCTCGCTCGTCCACTGGCTCCTGAACAGGTGGTACATGTCCTTGGGGAAGCCCGCGGTGTCGACGGCGCCGAAGAAGGACGCCTTGACCGGGAAGACGTCGTACGGCGTGGGCTCGCCGATGTAGTCGATGCCGGACCACAGGAACTGGCCCGCGAACCACTTGCGGTCCCGGTCCTTCTTGTGGCCGTACTCGCCGGACATGGTCCAGGAGGCGAGGTTGTTGTCGTAGGAGGAGACCGCACGCCGGCCGGGTGTGTGGTTCTCACCGGTGTTGAGGTGCTCCGGTTCCTGGTAACAGCCGCGGGTCGAGGTCTCCGAGGAGGACTCGGACTCGAAGAGGAACAGGTGCGGGTAGGCCGCGTGCAGGGCGTCCACCGACTTGGCCGTGTTGTAGTTGAGGCCGAGGCCGTCCAGTTTGGCGAGCATCAGGTCGGCCGCCGAGCCCTTGGCGGGTACGCGCCGGTACTTGTCGGAGCCGATGACGAGCGGCCGGGTGTCGTCGGCGGCCTTGACGGCGGCGATGATCCGGTCCGCCATGGCGAGCCCGGCGGTGGAGGTGGAGTCGGGGATCTCGTTGCCGATGGACCACAGCACCACGGCGGGCGAGTTGCGGGCGGCCAGGACCATCTCGGTGGCGTCCCGTTCGCACCACTCGTCGAAGAACCGGCCGTAGTCGTACGTCGTCTTGCCGGTGCGCCAGCAGTCGAAGGCCTCCACCATCATCACGATGCCCAGTTCCTCGCAGACCTGGATCATCTGCGGCGAGGGCGGGTTGTGGGAGGTGCGCAAGGCGTTGACGCCCATCGACTTCATGATCCGCATCTGCCGGCGCACGGCGTCGATGCTGATCGCGGCGCCGAGCGCGCCCTGGTCGTGGTGGAGGTCGACCCCCTTGATCTTGGTGTACGCGCCGTTGAGGGAGAAGCCCTCGTCCGGGTCGAAGCGGACGGTGCGGATGCCGAACGGCGTGCGGTGGGTGTCGGTGGTGCGGCCCCCGACGCGCAGCTCGGTGTGGAGGGTGTAGCGGTGCTCCGGAGTCGCGAAGTCCCACAGGAGGGGCTGGGGGACCGTGAGTTCGTGGGTCTCGGTGGCCTCGTCCGCGACGGCGGCGGTGGTGGCCGTACGGGCGACGGTACGGCCGTCCGGAGCGACGATCCGGGAGCGTACCTCCACGTCCGCGCCGGTGCCGGAGGTGTTCCGCACGGTGGTCCGCACCCGCACCCGCGCCCGGTCGGCGAAGACCTCCGGCGTGGTGACGTAGGTGCCCCAGCGGGCGACGTGCACCGGCTCGGTGATCACGAGGCGGGCCTCGCGGTAGATGCCGCTGCCGGAGTACCAGCGGCTGCTGGGCAGCTGATTGCGCACCTGGACCGCGAGCACGTCGGCGGTGCTGCCGTCGGTGTGGAGGAGGTCGGTGAGGTCGAAGGCGAAGCCGGTGTAGCCGTAGGGGTGGCGGCCCACCTCGGTGCCGTTGCAGTAGACGCGGGCGTCCATGTAGACGCCGTCGAACTCGACCGATATCCGCTTGCCGGCCAGGGCGCGCGGGAGGGTGAGGGCGAGCCGGTACCAGCCGAGGCCGCCCGGGAAGAAGCCGGTGCCGCTGGTGGTGCCGTGGTCGGTCGTGGGGGTCTGCTCGATGCTCCAGTCATGGGGTACGGCGACCTCGCGCCAGGCCGAGTCGTCGTAGCCCGGCTCGGCGGCCCGCGCGTGGGCGCCGGTGGGGTCGCCCCGGCCGTCCGGGTCGGCCAGGGCGAAGCGCCAGCCGTCCCGCAGCGGCACGGTGAGGCGTCCGCCGGTGGCGGGCGCGTCGGCGGTGAGGGCGGCCGGAGCCGCGGAGATGTTCGGGAGCGTCCCGGCCGCGGGCGCTGCCGTGGCGGCGACCAGAACCGATCTGCGCGTGACCGACATGGGCGGCTCTCCCTCATCAGGGCCCAGAAGTACTCACAACTGATCGTGACCAAACAGATTCTGACGTCCTGACACACGCGATCGTCAAGGGCCCGGAACCTTGCGCGCACCGTCGGCGCCACATCGGCCGGATATCCCCCTTGACCGCGCCCCCGGCGCGTTCGACCGGTCGGCCGGGCTGCCCCGGATCGGCGCTCACGGACGCGCGCGAAGCACTAGGCTGGTACGCGAGTGGTGCCACCTGTTCACTGTGAGTGTGCGCTTGGGAGCGGCGACGATGAGCCGGGTCTATCCGTTCGACGATGCGGCGACGGCCCGGGCTGTCATCGGCGACGACGGAACACTGCTGGAGTGGAACGAGGGCGCCCGGCGCCTGCTCGGTCATCCGGCCGCCGCCGTCCTGGGCCGCCCCGCCGCCGAGCTGCTGGCCGACGCCGGCACCCCGGTGCCGCCCCTGGGCCCGCGCTGGGCGGGGACGGTCGGATTGCGCCACCGGGACGGCCGCACCGTCTCCGTGTGGCTGCTCGCCCACCGGCGCCCGCCGCAGGACGAGCGCCCGGGTGACTGGCTCGTGGTCACCCCGCTCGCCGGCACCGGTCCGCACCCCGGTGACGACCCGCTCACCGAGGCGGGCCTGGTCCAGTCGCCGTGCCCGGTCGCCGTGTACGACGACCGGCTGCGGCTGCGCCGGATGAACGAGGCGATGGCCGACGTGGTCGGGCTGCCCGAGGAGCGCGTACGGGGGCTCCGGCTCGCGGAGATCGGCGGCCGGCCGCAGAGCGAGGAGCTGGAGGAGAGCATGCTCCGGGTGCTGACCTCGGGCCGGCCCCTGGACGTGCAGACCTTCATGCGCACCGGAGGCGAGGACCGGGCCCACGCCTGGCTCGCCAGCATGGCGCCGGTCCGGGACCCGGCCGGCCGGGTCCGTGGCGTGTGCCTGGCCGCGCACGACGTCACCGACAACCACCGCGCCCGGCAGCGGCTGCAACTGCTCAACGAGGCCAGTGTGCGCATCGGGACCACGCTCGACGTCACCCGCACCGCGCAGGAGCTGGCCGACATGTGCGTGCCTGCGCTCGCCGACTTCGTCACGATCGACCTGCTGGACCCGCAGGAGTACGGCGGTGAGCCCCCGGCCCGCATCACCGCGCCGGTCCGGCTGCGCCGCGCCGCCCACCAGTCGGTGCTGCCCGGCCGGCCCGAGGCGGTGGTCCCGCCCGGGACCTCGGAGGAGTACCCGGCCTTCTCCCCCCAGGCCGACTCGCTGACCGCGGGCCGCACCATCACCGCCACCGTGTCCGCCGGTGACATGGACCAGTGGCTGGCCTGGCATCCGGCGCGCGGCCAACGGGTGCGGCGCTTCGGTGTCCACTCCTCGATGTCCGTGCCGATCCAGGCACGCGGACTCACCCTCGGGGTCGCGGTGCTCACCCGGCACCGCCGCCCGGACCCCTTCACCGCGGACGACGTGCTGCTGGCCGAGGAGATCACCGCCCGCGCGGCCGTCTGCATCGACAACGCCCGCCGCTACTCCCGCGAGCGGGAGACGGCGCTCGCGCTCCAGCGCAGCCTGCTGCCCCGCTCGCTGCCGCGCACGGCCGCGCTGGAGGCCTCCTCCCGCTACCTGCCGGCCGCCCGCGCCGGCGTGGGCGGGGACTGGTTCGATGTGATCCCGCTCTCCGGGATGCGGGTCGCGATGGTCGTCGGGGACGTCGTCGGGCACGGCATCCAGGCGTCGGCCACCATGGGCCGGCTGCGCACCGCCGTGCGCACCCTCGCCGACATCGACCTGGCCCCGGACGAGCTGCTCACGCACCTGGACGACCTGGTGCTGCGGCTCTCGGAGGACGCCGGCGCCGAGGGCAGCCCGGGCGAGGTCGGCGCGACCTGCCTGTACGCCGTCTACGACCCGGTGTCCCGCCGCTGCGCGCTGGCCCGCGCCGGGCATCCGCCGCCCGTGCTGCTGCGGCCGGGCGGCCGGC